>JAQUOK010000020.1 GCA_028717165.1 Victivallaceae bacterium
CGTAATCACGGGATATATTCTTCGACAGGTCAGCGACCAGCGGGAACCGGATATTGCCGATGCCGCCATTTTCCGGAGCGGTATTTTTCCAGGCGAAATGACTGAACTGGGAGTCGGTTGAAACCCCGACAACTTCCGTTCCGCGCTTTTTGAACTCGTCGAGCTTCCGGTCAAAAGCGATTATCTCGGTAGGACATACGAAGGTAAAGTCCATCGGATAAAAGAAAAGGACGACATACCTGCCGCGCAGCGAAGACAGTTTGAAGTCTTCTTTGATCGTATTATCCGGCATCACCGCTTTAGCGGTGAAGTCCGGAGCTTCCCTGGTTACCAATGTACACATTTTGCTTTTCCTTTATATTCTGCGTTCCCAAAGTCCGTGAAGATTGCAGTAAGCCCTGACGATCAGGCCGGACTGCTTCCCGACATAAAAGGGGGCTTCCGGAGCGTCTCCCGGATGCAGGTATTTGCGGTTAACATAATCGCCGTTGATCACCTCGATCCACTGGATCGAATGCTCCTTGGTCATCGGGTGCGGCGCCGAACCGACTTTGACCAGCACTCCGCATTCCCGCGCCTCAAGCACCGGAACGTGCTTTTCTTTCGCGGCGTCCACCGTATTAGCCTTTTCAAGCTTCATGGGTTCGCCGCAGCAGGTCATTTCCCGGCAGCAGCAGACGTCATTGAGAACTTCGACTACCATTCCGTTACCGCACTTGTAGACTTCCATTTTTTCAGCCATGATAATTACTCCTTTTTGGGGGTTATGATGTTCTAAGCTGAACCGCAAAAATATCTATAGCATAAACATTGTGCATCCAAACTTAAATCGAAGCAAATGAGGCTACAGATAAATAAGCTTGACCGCTTATTGTAAAACATCCTTCATTTCTTCAAAATATTCCTGCGGATGGAGACAGGCGGGACAGGCTTTTACCGCAGCTTTGCCTTTATGCACGTAACCGCAGTTCCGGCATACCCATTCCACTTCCTCATCCTTTTCAAATATCGTTCCGTCTTCGAGTTTCGCCAGTAAAGTAAGATAGCGTTTTTCGTGATGCTTTTCAGCTACGGAGATATTCCTGTAAGCCGCCGCTATCACCGGAAAGCCTTCTTTTTCCGCCACATCGGCAAAAGTCGGATAGAGTTTGCTCCACTCTTCGTTTTCGCCGGCTGCCGCGGCCTTCAGGTTCCCGGCGGTGGTACCAAGTTTGCCGGCCGGGTAGGATGCGGTAATTTCAAGGCAGCCGCCTTCGAGAAATTTAAAGAAACGCTTGGCGTGCTCTTTTTCCTGATTGGCGGTGGTTTCAAACAGCGCGGATATCTGCACATAGCCTTCTTTTTTGGCGATAGATGCGAAATAAGTGTAACGGTTTCTAGCCTGAGATTCCCCAGCAAAAGATTTCAAAAGATTCTTTTCAGTTTCAGTTCCTTTGATACCTGCCATTGTTCTGTTCCCCCTTGTTTTTGTTCTGCAAATTGACGGAAACGGGTATATGTCCGCCAATTCACAAATATTAATCTTTTATTTACGAATTATTTTTTATTTACGCCTGGGGTGTCGCCGGCGGAGTAAAAACCCGCTGTCCCAGTTCGCGGTCCAGCATGAAGAGTGATTTACCGACCAGTTTTATCTGGCGGATTACGCTTACGACATTGGCTTCTTCCTCCACCTGCTCGCCGACAAACCACTGCAGAAAATTTACGGTCGCGTGATCGCCGACTTTGGTGGCAAGATCAACCAGATCATTAATGCGTTTGCTGACAATTTTCTCGTGTTTAAGCGCATGCTCGAAAACCGCCAGCGGCGAATCCCATTTATGCTGCGGTTTGGAAACCGCTTCGAATTCCACTTCCGCATTACGGTTATGGAGAAAATCATAAAATTTCAGCACGTGGGTCAATTCCTCTTTTACCTGCACATCCATCCAGTTGGCGAAGCCGTTCAAATCCAAAGATTTCAAATACGACTGCATCGAAAGATAAATGTAAGATGAATACAGTTCGAAATTCAGTTGATCGTTAAGACTTTTTTCCAGTTTCTTGTCCATATTACACCTTCCTTTTTAATCCTTTTTATTATTTTGCTGGTGAACGTCGCGTTCGCGCTCCGCTTCATATTTCATTTTATAGGCGCAGTCGCGAACTACTCCATACAACAGACGGCAACCGTCATCCTCACTGTCCCGCTCGCCGTCATCCGCAAGAATAATTAAACTGCGCACATAATCCAGAGTTTCCCGTATGTGTTTGTTACAGCGTTCTTTCATACATGTCTCCTGCGATTTTTCATATATTCAGCCAATTCCGTGCCAATTTCCGCCATGCAGGTCATAAGGCATTTATAATCAGGAGGATAAAACTCTACAACAAAAAAATCGTATAAAACAGGAGTGTCTCATTCTATACGCAAACGATGAGACACTATTATGCAAACAGACAGAAAACAAACTGAAATCCTGCAAAAGACTGTCTCTTTAACAAAATGATACACTTTTATTTAATGAGACAATCCGGAATTTAATGATACACTACTCCCATCGAGGAAACGATAAAGAGTGGCGCGCCCTACCCCCAGCATCTCAGCCGCTTTCCGTTTATTTCCGTTAGCTCCGGCCAGCGCCTGTTCAACCCGGATTTTGTCGAGTTTACGTTTTCTGGTACGTTTTCCAGGCGCCGTTTCGAGGTTCACATTGAAATCGACCAGGTCAGAACCGGAATTTGCAGGCAAATGGGGCAATTCGATAAGATCGCCTTTGCACTTGAGGACGGCATACTGAATCCAGTTCTGCAGTTCCCGGATATTACCGGGCCAGTCATAAGACAAAAGGGCATTCACCACTGGAGCGGAAAAATGCATTTTCCCGCGTCCGGCTTCCTTTACCGCCTTGCCCAGCAGATATTCCGCCAGCATGACGACATCGCTGCCGCGCTCGCGCAGCGGCGGCAGCGTCAGCGGAATAACGTTCAGGCGGTAATAGAGATCATCGCGGAAGCGCCCTTCGGCCAATTCCCGGGTCAGATCCTTGTTCGTCGCGCTGATTATCCGGACATCCACCTTAAGAGTATTCTCGGCCCCTACCCGCTCAAAAGTTCCCTCCTGCAGCACCCGCAGGAGCTTGACCTGCATGGCCGCCGAAATATCGCCGATTTCGTCAAGGAAGATAGTACCGCCGTCCGCCAGTTCAAAACGCCCTTTCTTGTCGCGGACGGCTCCCGTAAAAGCGCCTTTCACATGCCCGAACAATTCGCTTTCAAGCAAATTCTCCGGCAGGGCGCCGCAGTTCAGCGGCACAAAGAGCTTGTCCCGGCGCGGACTTTCCTGATGTATCGCCCGGGCGGCAAGTTCTTTTCCCGTACCGCTTTCTCCGTAAATCAGTACCGGAGCCCTGGAACCGGCAATGTCCGGAATGGAATTAAGCACTTCCATGATCGCCGGGGAAGCGCCGACTATGCCGCTGAAATGCTCTCCTCCGGCGGCAAATTGCGACAGGTTCTGATGGATGCTGAGATCCCTCAAGACCGCCAGCACTCCCTTAGGGACGTTCCGTCTGTCCCG
The DNA here is from genome assembly GCA_028717165.1 of Victivallaceae bacterium. GTDB lineage: Bacteria > Verrucomicrobiota > Lentisphaeria > Victivallales > Victivallaceae > JAHOYW01. The sequence goes on from JAQUOK010000020.1 coordinate 3,560, forward strand.
GATCAGGGTCGTAGTCATTTCGCAAATCCGCCGCCGGCCGTTCCTGCTGGTAATCTGCATGACCCGGGAATCATGGTCCGGCAGTTCACCATAGTTTTTCCGGGAGCAGAACTGGCATTTATCGCCGCAGAGCGGATTCCCGAAAGCTTCGTGACAGTCACAATTCAGGACAGAGTCACGTTTATAGCCGGTCAGCTTCTCAGCGGCCTTATTGAAATAATAAATATTGCGCTCCAGGTCATGCGCAATAATGGCGTCTGAAATATTATCCAGAATCATACAGGAATCGCTCTTGGAAGCGACAAACGCCGAAAAATACCCCATGTCGAAAAAATTATCGACCTCAATTTTTATTTTATCCCGCGCCGCGCGCAGTTCTTCAAGCGTCTTTTCCTGTTCCGCATCGTTGAACAGATTCCAGTTGATAAACGCCGGATTACCCGGAAAAACCGGGCACCTGCCGAAAGAACAGTCGCAAAGCGCCACCGCCACATCAAAAACCTGATCTTCGATTTCCTCGAGGCTTTTGGCCTGCTGCCCGGAAATATCCATCCCTATTTCCCGCATCACCTGCACGGCAAGCGGATTGACCTGCTCACGGATTATACCGGCACTGGCAATAAGGGTATTTTCAGGGGCCTTGCAGCGCGCAAAAGCTTCGGCAAACTGGCCGCGCGCGGAGTTATTGCTGTCAATGAATAAAAGGCTGCCCATATATTCTCCGTAAATAATTCGAATGCTGCTTAATGGTTAAAGTAGTATTCAAACCCGCTCATGTCAAGCGCCTGCCCCTAATCTAATCAAAGTCTAACCCGGCAGCCGGAATCTTGTTCATGGGGAAAAAGGAAACTTTCGGGAAAACAAAACCGACAAAAATCGGCATAAACATCTTTCGTGCAACCTGCACAACGTCCGGGAAAAAATGTGCTGCGCGCCGAGCGGGCTGCATTCTGCGGCAAACGCAAATCTTACTGCGGGGCTATCTGAGTCAGGTCGCAGGGTACCTTTTCGATGCGTTTTATGCCGTCCCGGTCCAGGATTATCCTGAATTTCTGATAGAACGGCTCCTGTTTGAAACTGCCGTATTTCAAAATCAGGTTCAGATGATAAACGCAATGGCCGTCAACCGGCTTGAAATCATTATCGCCGGCCGCGACGAAAAGAGTTTTTATGGGATTATCCATTTTGCCCAGCAGGTGATGCACGTTGTAACGCAGAATGTCTATAACGCCGTCAACCTTGAAATCCTGCAGGAGCTGTTCACAGCTTTTCGAATAGATGCGGATATATTTCTTGTAATAGATGATCTCTTCCGGCGTATAACCGTTGTTAAGTTCGTCAATGTAATTTTTATTCCGGAGACGTTTCACCATCTGCGGCAGTTTGTCTTCGGTAACGAAATTGAAGAGATCGCGGCAGAATCCTATTTTTCTATTAAAGCTTGTAGTCAGAAAAGTTTTGTAATCATAGATATACTTGCGGAGAACTTTTACCATAATCCCCTTGGTTATTTCCTTGATCCGGTCCTTGAATATATAAATAATGATCAATATGGCGAATAATGACAGCGTAAAGTCCTGCCAGATCCTGCGGGACAGAAAAATAAAAGCCGTTGCGAAAGCCATCGCCAGTCCGGCCGCGAACCCTAAACCGATCTGTTCCCGTAAACGCCCTTCCATTTTAATACTTGTATGCAGGAAAAGAATATTCCCCATGATCTTCTTCAAAATACGGCTGCGGTAAACCACTATTTCATTAGATTCCTTTTCCTGCGGGACGGAAGGATAATTGTTTTTACCCCGGTATTTCTGTTCGGTTACCGCCAGCGACAGTAATATCGGACCGACTTCGGAATAGTTCTGAGCGCTTTGCGTCTTCAAAAAATTCAACAGCCGGAATATGCGTTTCTCGATCAGGATACTCAGGTATTCATCCGCAAAATTAAACAGCGCCAGCTGTTTCTGGCTTACGTGTGAAAAATGAATCAAAGGCCGCAGTGAACGAAAAGACTCTGCAACCTCGCGAATATCATTCACGACTTTAGCGGCCGCTTTTCTGTGGTCTTCCGGCTTGAGACGTTTTTCAATAAACGACTCCTCGTCACGAATGGCGCTCTTGAAAATGGCGCAAAACATTTTCAGGTGATATTTATATTTTCGTTCCGTTTTGTCATTTTCCGGGTCGTTGGCCAGGTCCTTCATGGCATTGCACAATTTATCCAGGGGATTATCGGAACCGCTGGTCATCGCATGCAGGTTGAATACCGGCGTTTTCAGACGGAGATATTTCTGGGTGTCGCCGTAAAACTGTTCCCTTGAGTAATTGCGCGCGTTTATCCCGAGATTATTGGGGACAAACAGAAAATGCTCAACCGTATATTCCGTAACCGGCGTATTCCGGTCAAACGGATAGATGTATTTGATTTCAAATTGAAATTTGTCATGAATTCCGATGTTTTCTTCAATCTTTTGCATGATAGCAACCGTATATTTATTTTTGCCAAACTTATAATATAACACCAATAAATATTTTAGCAAGCAAAAACTATTCATGGATACATTTTTCTCAGGCTCGCGGTTTTGCGGCATATACGCTTGATTTAAGCCCTTCCCGGCATAAATTAAAACAAACCTTTAACAAACAAATCACCATATGAATACTGAAGATACTATTTGCGCAGTCTGCACCGGGATCGGCGGAGCCGTCTCCATTATCCGCATTTCCGGTTCCGGCGCCCTGCAAACCGGGCGGAAAACCTGGCGGGGAAAAACTGAACTTGCGGAAAAGAACGCCAGAAAAATGCTCCTCGGAAAAATTATTCTCCCGAACGGCGAAACCGGAGATTCGGCGCTGGCGGTCTATATGCCCGGCCCCAACAGTTACACCGGCGACGATGTAGTGGAGCTGCACTGTCACGGCGGCGTGCTGGCCGCGCGGCAGACGCTGGACGCGGTTTTAAAAGCCGGGGCGCGGGCCGCCGGGCCGGGGGAATTTACTTTCCGGGCGTTCGTCAACGGCAAACAGGATCTGACCCAGGCCGAAGCGGTCTGCGACCTGATAACCGCACACAGCGACATGGCGCTGCATCTCGCCGAACGCCAGATGCAGGGAAAACTCTCGGCAGGCATAGAGGCTTTACGGGAGCAGCTGGTGAATATTCTGGCGGAATGCGAATCGCGTCTGGATTTTGCTGAAGAAGACCTCGACTGGACGGAAGCTTCCGTTTTTATTGAGCAGCTCGGCAAAATCAGCGCGGACATAAACGAACTGCTGAAAAGCAGACGCGAAGGCGTCGTCCTGCGCAACGGCATCAGGGTCGTACTGGCCGGCAAACCCAATACCGGGAAGTCGAGCCTGCTTAACCTGCTCCTCGGCTTTGAACGGGCAATCGTCACTCAAATACCCGGAACGACGCGGGACACCCTTGAGGAAACCGCAAACCTGCGCGGCATCCCGGTAACCCTGACCGATACCGCCGGGATCCGGGAAGCCACCGACCTGATCGAGGGGATCGGCATCGACCGCAGCCGCCGCTCCATCCGGCAGGCTCAGATCGTCCTTTGGCTGCTGGACGCTGCCGCTGCCGACCCGGATGACGAAATTAACGAAATGACGGCTCACACATCCGACAAAAAAAACCTCATCGCCGTATGGAACAAATCCGACCTGGCGCCGGACAGGGATTTGCCGTCCCTGCCCTGCCCGTCCGTAAAGATCTCCGTACTGAAAACAGAAGGCATCGAATCGCTGCTTGATCTTTTTGAAAAAGCGGTCTGGGAATTTCCGCATACTGAAGAACCGGAAATAGCGGTTAATTCCCGCCACGCCCGTCTCCTTGAAGGAGCAGTTGAAGCACTGCCGGAAGCGGCCGGAAATCTGGCTGGTCATGACTGGGAACTGGCCGCTGTGCATCTGCGTGCCGCAATCAGTTCCCTGGCGATGATCACCGGCAAAGAAAGCGACCCGGATATCCTGGACAATATTTTCAGCCGTTTCTGTATAGGGAAATAATCTTCACCGGTTTGAAAATCCTTGTTTTTTTTACTGACCGCGTAACTTTTTGCATTTGAAAACCAACTATTATAAAATAAATATTCAACTATTTACGGAACTTTGTCATGCGGAAAATAATTTTTCTGGTTATCGGAATAGCCGTTCTCGGCGCCCTGGCTTACGGCATTACAGTGAAAATACAAAACGCGGCGCAGAGAAACAAGCCCAAACGCTCCCAGGCAAAAGCCGGCTCCGGAATTGCCATCCCGGTGGAAATTGCCGACGTCGAAGTACAGCCGATGCGGAATACGCGCACTTTTACCGGCACCCTCGAACCCTGGAGCAAATACGAAGTGGCCCCCAAAATAGCCGGCCGCCTGGAAACCCTCAATGTCGAAGTCGGCGATCCGGTTTACAACGGCCAGCTGCTGGCAACAATTGACGACGACGAATACCTGCAGGAAATCGAAAAAGCCAAAGCCGACCTTGGAATTTCGGAAGCACTTAAAGGTGAACTGCTTACTCAGTTCAACCTGGCGAAACTGGAGTACGAACGCGCCAAAAACATGAAAAAAGGCAACGTCATATCCGATTCCGCCTATGAATCCAAACGTTCCGACCTGCTGGTAAAAGCCGCTTCCTTGAAGAAGGCACAGGCGGAACTGAATCAGAAACTGGCTATCCTGAACCTGGCAAAAGTCCGTTTCGACTATACCAAGATCTATGCCCGCTGGGGAAAAACTGTCCTGCTTTTCAAAGTCAATTCTCCCGGACAGACCAGGGCAGCCGTCCAAAACACCCTGAAAGAACTCTTTCAACAAAATAATTTCGAGCGCAATTACGATATCAAAACCGCAAACCTTGTCGAACAATCGGCCGGGGATTTCCTGCTGGTTCTGGAACTGACAAATCCGGTTTTCGATTATGCCGTACTGCTGAAAAATATTGAGTCCGGCCTGGAAAAGATCCGGAAAAAACTCCCTGCCGGAACCACCCTGAAATATCAGGACTTCTCAGAAACCCGGTATATCGGGAAAAAATATCTGGACGCCGGACAAATGCTCAAGGCCAATGACGCAATCCTTTCAATCATCAATATCCGGCGGATGAAAGCAATGGTCAACGTCATTGAAAAAGACTATCCACTGATAAAAAGCGGCCAGGAAGCTGCGGTTTCCACCGACGCTTATCCGGAAAAGGTCTTCTCCGGCAGGGTTCGCAAAATAACCAAGGTCCTTGACGAATACACCAGACAGGGCGAAGTTGAAATCGAAATCGATAATTCCCGGCTTATGCTGCGCCCCGGCATGTTTGTCAAGGTGTCCATTGAATTCGATACCATTGCGAACGCCCAGATCGTCCCCAGAACCGCAGTCGTGAATTTCAATGAAACCATCGGCGTATTCATGCTGTCCGCCGACCGCAAAACCGTAAAATTCGTGCCGGTCAAAACCGGATTGATCGACGCCGACCGGGTTCAGATCGTTTCACCGCGCCTTATCCGCCCGGTAGTTACCCTGGGAAGCCACCTGCTTTACAACGGAATCGCCATAAAAGTCACTTCGAGAGAGACTGTGCTGAAAAACAGCCTGGAAAATAAACCGTCCGGAAATAAACCGCGGAAATCAGCGGAGGCAAAACAAAAATGAATATTGCCGGCTTCGCGGTAAAAAGACCCGTACTGACCATAATGTGTTCCTGCCTCGTACTCCTCATGGGCCTGGTCTCGCTCAGCCGTCTGCCGCTGGAACTTTTCCCGGATATGACCAGGCCGGTCATCACGATCGCGACTACTTACGAAGACGCCGGCCCGGAGGATGTGGAGGAAACCGTTACCCAGAAAATCGAAGAAGCCGTCAGCGCGGTTGAAGGGGTAAAAAAGGTAACTTCGGTCTCAAGGGAGGAGGAAAGCCGCGTTTACGTTGAATTTGAATGGGGCACCGACCTTGACGCCGCCACCAATGATATCCGTGACCGCCTTGACCGCATCATCCGGAACCTTCCCGACGACGTCGACCGCCCGACCATCAGGAAATACAATACCGATAACATACCGATCCTCTTCCTGGGAATCGAGAGCAATATGGACATGCTCAAAACCACCAAAATGATCGATGACCAGATTCTGTACCGTTTCGAACGCCTTCCGGGAGTCGGTGAATTCGGGCTCCGCGGTGAACACGTCCGCCAGATCCAGGTCAACCTGGATAATGACAAGATCATGGCCCTGAAACTTGACATCAAGGACATAGAACAGAAAATAAAACAGAATAACCTGAACTACTCCGCCGGAAGCGTTGACGACGGCTCTTTCGAGATAAATATGAGGACTTTCGGGGAATTCAAAAATCTTGGTGAACTGTGCAAAACCGCCGTCGCCACGACCGCAGACGGCGGCATCGTCCGTCTTGACCAGATCGCGGAAATAAAAGACACCAAGGAAAAAAGATCCCGTATAGCCTATGTCAACGGTAAACCCGGCCTCCTGGCAATCGTCAGGAAACGCTCCGGTTACAATACGGTGACCGTAGCGAAAGAAGTCATGGAGGAAGTAGAACGCGTCAACCATGATTTTCCGCAGATACATATTATCCAGATAGTAAACAACGCCACTTATATCGAGGACGCGATAAATAACGTCAGCCAGACCGCCCTGCAGGGAGTGTGGCTGGCGGTGCTTGTCCTGCTGCTCTTCCTGCGCAATGTCCGCAGCACCCTGATCATAACCATTTCCATCCCGCTTTCCATAATCGGAACTTTCGCGCTTATCTACTTTGCCGGATACACGCTCAATATGATGACCATCGGCGGACTGGCGCTCGGTATCGGCATGCTGGTGGACAACTCGATCGTGGTTCTGGAAAACATAACCCGTCACTGCGACCAGGGCATGGGCAGCGCCGCCGCCGCGGTTGACGGTACCCAGGAAGTCACCGCCGCCATCGTCGCCAGTACCCTGACTACGCTGGTGGTTTTCCTGCCGCTGGTCTTTATCCGGGGCATGGCCGGAATACTGTTTCAGGAATTTTCTTCCGTCGTTGCCTTTTCCCTGCTCTGCTCACTGATCGTCGCAGTCACGGTCGTGCCGATGATCGCAGCCCGGGTCGTAAAACCGAGCGGCAGCGGCATCGGCGAAGGCTTCAGGAAAAAGTTCTTTGTTCTCAGCGGCAAAATGCTCGACGCCCTTGATCTCGCCTATAAGCGCCTGATCGACATAGTTTTGAATCACCGGATAAAAACCTGTCTGATAACCGCCGCGTTGCTGGGCGGGGCGGTTTACCTGATAAAGTATGTCGGTACGGAACTTATGCCGGTTACCGATGAAGGCCGGATCAGGATTTCCGTGGAACTTGCCGAAGGCACCAGGCTTGAGAATACTAAGGATTTCATGCTCGTCGTTGAAAAAATCGTGAAAGATGCCGTCCCCGAATCGCGGACGCGCCTGATGCTCGCGGGTGACCAGAGCAGTCATCTGGGTACCGTTCGAATGACTCTGGTGGATCTGAAAAAACGCCACCGTTCTTCCGAGCAGATAGCCGATTCCCTGCGGAAACTCCTGTCAAAACTGCCCGGCGCTAAAATCCGGGTGAAAGCCGAAGGCAGCAGAATATCCGGCAGCAGCGGCAGCGATGATGAAAACATTCTGGTCAAGATCAGGGGATATAAAATCGATACCGCTTACAATATCTGCCGCCAGGTGGAGGAAGCTCTTGCCGACGTCGAAGGCGTCACGGACGTCCGGGTATCCCAAGACAAAGGCGCTCCTGAAGATAAAATAATTCTTGACCGGGAAAAAATCGATTCGGTCAAGGTTTCCGTCGACGCTATCGCCAAAACCCTGCGGACGATCATCGCCGGCGTCGTGTCATGCAAATTCCGACAGGGCGGCGACGAAAGCGACATCCTGATCAAAATCAAGGATGCCGACCGGATGAATTCCAGCGATATTCTCGACCAGATAGTGCTCAACCGCGACGGAAAACCGATCGTACTGCGCAATATCGCCTCCGTTCAGCGCGGCAAAGCCCCTACTCAAATCAGCCGTGAGAACCGGGAGCGCACTATGACGGTGCTGGTCAATATCAGCGGCCGCCCGCTCGGCGACGTCGTCACCGATATTCGTAAAAAGATCGATAACTCCATCGTTATGCCGCCGGGATTTTCATATTACATTTCCGGGGATTACGAAGAACAGGAAGAATCGTTCCGCGAACTCCTGTTCAGTCTTATCATGGCTGTTCTGCTGGTCTACATGGTCATGGCTTCACAATTCGAATCATTCCTGCACCCGCTGGTAGTAATGTTTTCGGTACCGCTTTCGGTTATCGGAGTGGTACTGATGCTGCTGCTTACCGGAACAACCTTCAACATGCAGTCCTTTATCGGCTGCATAATGCTCGCCGGCATTGTAGTCAATAACGCCATTCTGCTGGTCGACCAGACTAACCAGAACCGTACAAAACACAACCTATCCAGCCGCGACGCCCTTGAAGAAGCCGGCAGGACCAGGCTCCGACCGATCCTTATGACCACCCTTACCACTATCCTCGGCCTGGCCCCGATGGCGCTCGGCCTGGGAAGCGGCGGCGAAACCCAGGCGCCGCTGGCCAGGGCGGTAATCGGAGGTTTGAGCAGTTCGACTTTAATTACGCTGCTGATCATTCCGGTGGTTTATTCGCTGCTCGAATCGCTCATCGCTTTCCTGAAAAAACTGTTCAAACGCCTGCTCGGCTGACCAATAATATAAAATTATTCCTCATCGGCGCGGAACCCGCAAACACAAGGTAATTTTATAATCAAGCCTATTGAAATAGTGATAAAAGCCGTTATTTTAAGTTGAAGCGCAAAAATATCTATGTCATAGATATTGTGCATTTGAACTTGGATCGAAGCGAATAAGATTACATAAAAACAAGCTTGACCGCTTACATGCGGATAATTCGGAAACTTGAAAGGATCGTCCTGCTTGATGTTTTTTTAATTGTAAAACCAGAGGAATAAAATGAAGCATTTGAATATCCCCCCCGCAAATCACGTAAGCGTTCTCGGAAGCCAGGGCTGGGTCGGCCTGATTAACCACCTCGGCGATGAAACCACGATCGTTAATGCCGCCCGCGTTTCCTTCGGCAAACTCAAGGAAACCATGGATGACAGGGATATAACCCTGCTGGAATACCTGATCGAAAACCGTCATACCAGCCCGCTGGAACATCTGGTGTTTACCTTCAGTATCCATTGCCCCTTGTTCGTACGCGGCCAGTGGCACCGCCACCGCACCTGGAGCTACAATGAGATTTCCCGCCGCTACACGGAAGTGGACATGGAATTCTACACTCCCCAGAAACTGCGTTCCCAGGCTGAAAACAATCGCCAGGCATCGGTTGAAAACCCGGATTTCGATGACGCGGAACTGCGCAAAATGATCTCCGCCCATAACGAAGTTTCCTACAAACTGTATGAGGAACTGCTGGCGAAAGGCGTCTGCCGCGAACAGGCCCGCGGAGTGTTGCCGCAAAATATGATGGTGACTTTCTGGGGAACGGTTAATTTAGGCAATCTCCTGCATTTCCTCGAACTGCGCGACAGCGAACATGCGCAATGGGAAATCCGCGAATACGCCGCCGCGATCAAAAAACTGATCAAACCGATAATACCGAACGTCGCAAAATACTTTGAAAAGCAGGGACAGGCCTGGTAAACGTGGGACGTTAGACGCACGTGGGACGAAATATAATCTGATATCGTATCAGATGATATGATAATTACCTGTTAAAATAAACCTGCCTCTTTCCTGGTATGCGCGGAAATAAAATTTTTCCACTGTCATATATGGGATTCAAAGCCAACGGAATTAATAGAAAAAGATATTTTAAAACTTGAAGCGTTACAGAAATTTGGGATAGCCCAGAAAACGGTATTTATTTTGCTTGATGATTACTATTGCCGCCAAGAGAAACCCAAAAGATTAAATAAGATTAAAAAGAAGCTAAGTGAAATAAAAACAAAAAATAAAGAAATAGAAATTTTCTCCTACTATACAAAGGAAGATAATCAACAATAAGGATATGGCAAAATAAATATAAAATCCCTGTAAGGGATTATTACCGTAGCCCACCGCAACGCGGTGGGTATCATGCACAGTATGAGTTGTTCCCTGAAGGGGAACTTCAACAAAAGCGGCGTATCTGAAGTTCCCTTACAGGGAACGGAATTGGCATTGCATTTACCCACCGCGTTGCGGTGGGCTACGTTGAAAAACCCCTGTGGGGTTTATGGACGTTGATGGTAATTTATTTCCTGAAAGGAAAATTTACCGTAACCCAAGGCAACGCCTTGGGGATGAATACATAAATAGAAAATGTTCCCTGCAAGGGAACTTCAAAAAAATTAATGAGATAGGTTAAGACAAATATGGAAAAACCACGTATTGCCCTGACGATGGGAGATCCCTCCGGGATCGGCCCTGAAATAGTTGTAAAAGCCGCCGCTGATGCGGAATTGCGCAAAATCGCCGACCTGGTAATATACGGCTGCCCGGATATAATAGAAACGGCGGCGGCACGCTTCGCACCGAAAACCAGGCTGAATATAGAAATTACCGGCACACTCAAGTTTGATGAGCTATCATTGGCAAAAATCGATCCGGTTTCGGGGCTGGCGGCTCACAGTGCGGTAATCGCCGCCACCCACGACGCGCTCGCCGGCAAAGTCGATGCCCTGGTTACCGCCCCGATAAATAAAGCTTCCGTCAATGCCGCCGGTATTCCGTTTACCGGACATACCGAGCTGATCGCCGAA
>JAQUOK010000021.1 GCA_028717165.1 Victivallaceae bacterium
TTCCGATCTTTTAGAACTCTTTTAAATTCCTTTGAAATATCTATTTGATTCTAATAATAATATTTTGCTCTTGTATTATATTCCTATCCGATTAAAAACATTCTCCACCCAAAATACTACACAGACTAACAAGCCCCTCCTGCATGGTAGCAGGAGGGGCTTGTGTGGTACGCCCGGCATGGGTGATAACTCGACGGTGAAATTCCGTTACAGGCTTGGCAGTAGGAACTGTTAGCGAAAGACAAGGGTGTCCATCGCGAGTTGGAATCTGAAGGAAGTTGGACGCAAACTCCCGGCCCGACGAACAGAAACCGCATATAAGGCATATCCGGAACGGACGAGCTTGCCAAACAAAGCGAAGTCCAATACTGCCCGAATTCCGGGGTGTAAATGCGGCGGGTATATGGGACGAAAGTTATCGCTCTTATCCGGGGAGGTCTCACCGGTACGAATGAAGTTGTAATGCTACGACAAATTCAACCCTTGCAGTGATGCACGGCTGAACGGTGAGAAGTCGGCAGAAGCCATAGTACCGCGCCAGCGGGAAGGGCAGAACAGTAGTCGTTCTTTCAAAAGTGAAAGGTGAAACATGTGTGGAAAGCAGAAAATCCGGCAACGGAGCTGTCCGGGCGATGCCAGGCTGGAAGCCGAAAGCACCCCGGAAGCGCGGAGCATGTTTGAACAGGAAACTGACTTGAAAGACGGTGCTGACTTGTTTGAAGCAATACTTGAGCGTAACAATCTCAATCGAGCCTACAAGCAAGTCAAGAGAAACGACGGAGCTCCGGGGATTGACGGAATGAGCGTTGACCAGCTCCTGAAGTATCTGCGTGAACACAAAGAGAGTTTTCTTGAAAGTCTCCGAAACGAAACTTACCGACCGCAGGCGGTTCGGCGGGTAGAAATCCCGAAACCGGATGGGGGAGTAAGGCTGCTTGGAGTGCCGACGGTTATAGACCGGATGCTCCAGCAGGCAATATCGCAGGTTTTAACCCCGATATACGAAACGGAATTTTCAGAGAACAGCTACGGTTTTCGACCGGGACGAAGCGCGCATCAAGCAATCCGTCAGGCACAGGAATACTATAATCAGGGATACCATCGAGTAGTTGACCTTGACCTCAGCAAATACTTCGACAGCATTAATCATGAACTTTTAATGAATATGCTGCGAGAAGTAATTCCTGACCAGCGAGTTTTGCACCTGATAAAACGCTATCTCAAAAGTGGAGTCATGATAAACGGAGTTCGCCAGCGAACTGAGGAAGGCAGCCCGCAAGGCGGCAATCTTTCCCCGCTGTTGAGCAATATATATCTGACAGCACTTGACCGGGAACTTGAACGCCGTGGACATAAGTTCGTGCGATATGCGGATGACGTCAACATCTACGTTAAAACCCAACGAGCTGCTGAACGCGTGCTTAAAGGCGTTACAGAATTCCTGGAAACGAAATTGAAACTGAAAGTGAACGAAGCCAAGAGCAAAGCGGGAAGTCCGCTGAAACTCAAATTTCTCGGTTTTGCAATGCATAGCAGCCGGACCGGAAAAGCCGGTATTCGTATTCATAAGAAGTCGATAGTCCGTTTCAAGAATAAAGTACGTGAATTAACCCGACGGAACCAGGGGCGCTCAATTGAGTTCGTATTGATGAAACTGCGGCGGTATACAAACGGTTGGCTGAACTATTACGCTATCGCCGACATGAAAGCGTTCATGGAACAATGCAGTGAATGGATCCGCCGTAAAATCCGAACCTATATTTGGAAACAATAGAAACGAATACGGACGAAATCGGAGAATTTACAGAAACTGGGAATTCCGAAAGGTAAAGCATGGGAATGGGCTAATACCCGGAAAGGTTATTGGCATATCGCCAACAGTTGGATATTGACCCGTTCATTAACGAATCAACGCCTCGCCGAACTCGGATATGATGATATTTATGTTCGATACAAGGCGTTGCACTCAAACTACTGAACCGCCGTATGCCGAACGGCACGTACGGTGGTGTGAGAGGACGACCATTCAACTAAGGAATGGTCTCCTACTCGATTATAATTTCGTATTGATATTTTCCCTTATTTTATGCCCTCATGTTTTTTAATATTTTCTTGGAACATTACATAATGGTAAAGACGCCAGATGTACTAGCTCAAAATATTAAGGAGCAAAAATGGAACCAAGAAATGAAACATTATTAACAGATGAACAGAATGAGGCCGCGGAGGACATGCTAGCATCAGGGAATATAAACCTGACAGGTCCAGCGGGCAGTGGCAAAACAACCACTATCAATGAGTTCAAACACCGGAACAAAAAAGAACTGATGTGTTTAGCGCCTACCGGGATGTGTGCTATGAATATCGAGGGGGCAACTATACACTCAGCATTCTCCTTTCCTATAAACACGATCAACATGGATATACTGGTCAATGCCGCTTTAGAAAATAAAAGTCTTTTTGAAAGGGTCGATACTCTGCTGATAGACGAGATCAGTATGGTGCGGGTGGAAATTTTCGAGGCTATAGAGCAGGTCTTGCGAAAATGCGGAGATCCAAGTCTCCCTTTTGGTGGTAAGAAAATCATAGTCTGCGGAGACTTCAAGCAACTGCCGCCCATCGTAGCCGAACCTTGGATAGGTAAACAGTTAACCGAGAGGTATGGAGGAGAGTACGCTTTCCATGCACCTGCTTGGAAGAAAGCTAAATTCAAGAATATCATTCTAAAAGAGATCCATAGACAAAGGGACAAACAGTTCTTAGATGTCCTAAATGCCATACGAAGCGGGGAACAAGACCTTATGTATGATGCTATTAGTATAATAAACAAGAACTGCTATCGTCCTAATGTCCCGATCAACAGTAATACAAGTTTCCTGTGCTGTACCAGAGCAAGTGTTAAGGAGATAAATGAAAAATCCACCATGCATCTTGGAACCGGCAGAGCCTATTATGGAAAAGTAAATGGCAAGTTCCCGGATGACTTACCGGTTGAGCCTGAGATCGTCCTCCACGCTGGTCAACAGGTCATGCTGGCAAAGAATGAATACCGTGAAGATGGTAAGGGGTTCGTCAATGGGGACATGGGGATCATATTGGAAATCGATCCTGTAGCTGGACTGTTCGTAACGGTCCAACTAGCTGACGGCAGGATCTTAGATGTCCCTATGTCCACCTGGCTCAACCACAGCTATCGACTTGGCAGACAGATAGGTGTAAGAAAGCATGTTGATAAAATGGTTATCGGCAGCTATAAACAAATCCCCATGATCCCATCAGGAGCTTTAAGCATCCACCGCAGTCAAGGTAAGACATTGGATAGAGTTCATATCGTACCTGGCCCCAATGGGTTCTTCACCCCATGGCACTTTTATGTAGCAGCCAGTAGATGCCGCTCTATGGAAAACTTATCTATCGAACGGTATATAACTCCTGCTGATTTCATGGTAGATCAAAGAGTTATTAAATTCTATAATAATCTTGAAGTATAATATAGTGATACAAGAGGATACCAGGGGGGAGTTTATCCCCCCTTGGTGTTCATCTATATCAGTGATTTAATGACTATCAAGATGGTAATATTGACATACCTTAATATCATACTTCTCATATTTTAAATCGTGCTAATAGCCCCATGTTTTTAACCATTACTTTTTTGAAATTAATATAGGTGTAAAATTTAATAAATGAAAATATTAATATTAATTTATAACTGACTGGTGTTGAATGTTCGTATACCAGGAAGGTATTCTTTAGTTCGACATTTACTGAGATAAGACGCCCAGTAGAAGCAATGTGCTGCTCCTATAAAATCTCCTCTCTCGATCATATAACCATTAGTACCACGGTTACAGTAATCTATAAGTCCAGCACCTTGCCCCGGAGCTAATCCTAATGCGAGTTCCCAAAGTTCTTGTGCTTTTGTTAAATGTCCGAATATGGAATGAGTATTGTCACCAGCAAGACACATAAAACAATGGTAATGGTGATTAGGTCCACTTAAAGGATTGTTTTCCCTGACCCATAATAGATGAGGATTTAACTTCTTTTTATTACGTCTTAGGTTCTTCATAAAACTTGCTATGAATCCTATAAATAATGAGTTATCTGGAGGATATCTCATGCTCTTGGGAAAAGTAACATCAAATCTCATAAAGAATGTTCTATGCTTAAATGCTGTTAGTTCAAATATTCTATGTGTAGCTTCAAGTATATCTTTACGACATGGAAGTGTTTCTGATGCTTGTATTTCAAGTCCACGATAATATTTAGAAAATGTAATGTCTGAATCTCTCATGTTATCTCCATTGGTTAGGTTAATAAGATTTTGTTAGTGTTCTATTAAATGGTTGTTCTAATTATTATTTTTTATTTTGGAGATATGAGAGGTTATTAAAGAGTGTAGATGTTCGTATGGGATTAGGTTTTTGTACATGTTTAAGTTTATGTAGTTTAGGGGATGTTTATTATTGTTTATTTTATGTGTTTAAATTCTTATATCTAGTTTTTATATATTATTAAATATATTAAGTTCTTTATATTATATAATATTTAATATAATTAATATATACTACTAATAACCGGGTTTTTTCTTATAAATTCTAAGCTCAAAATTTTAAATAAAATCTCAGATATTAGGGAAAAATTCGTGTCTGAGTTATGTCCAGATAAATGCTTTAACAGTGGTGGTAACAACATGATTATTTAAATACTGATTTCCATCATCCTATAACCAAACTTATAGGAGACACAAAATGAAACACTCAACACTTAGACCTCGTACTGTTAAGCTCATCTCGCGTTTAATAAAACCGTTAACCGAAGAAGGGCTTATTCTGGTCTCTGAAGAACAGACCATTACTTCAAATTTAAAGCATCTTGCCGAAAAGGGAGACCTGCTTCCGCCAGTAATGCCAAAGCTCGTCGATCAACGCTTCGCAGCTGACCTTCTATCTGTGAGCCTGAGCAACTTCAAGAAACTTGAAAGGGATAATGCATTTCCGTTTAAACGCCGCATGGTTGGCTCAGCCATCCGTTACCGGAATACTGATATTATCGCGTTTATTGCTTCTGATCCTGATGAACCTGAAAACAAATAGCAGTATGCAAAGTGCTAATCATATCCTTGATGTTTTCGATGGTATGATTAAGCCTTTGCAATATAGTCGTATTGCTGTTAGCGTTAAAGGGGCTACAAAGCGTAAAATATGGCTGCCGCAGGCAGGAATTTCAACCTTTTAGAGCTTGTGTGTTTTCCATCTATTATTCGTCAAACCTTCGGATCCTGCGAGAGCTTCAACTGACTTTATTCCAATACCGAAAATGCTTGCAATATCTTTCATTTTTATTTTAGGATTAGCCTTTTTAAGTTCAATGAATTTTTCTGCTCTGTTCTTTTTGACTACGCTTTTATCAACAATTGATTTACCGTCTTTATCCCTGGCTAAACGTTTCCATAATGATTCTGTCGTAAAAATATCATCTTTGTCCGATTTCAAATATGGTTTTTCTCCCATGAATATCTCAATAGTAGTCGGCTCAGTAAAAGATTCACCATGTCTATTATCCGGGATTGTTAGATCCATCGCTAAAAGATCCTTCACATCTCTAATTTCTTTTTTTTGGACATGGAGATGTATGTTGACGTCATTGAGGATAAAACTGGTTCCGTAAACTCCGCCTGAGTAATTATTATGATGCAGTAGCAAAACTGCCAAATTTAGCTCTGTCGTCAGATGATCCAGCCAACCACGCAAGCTGTCCCATGAATTCGCTGTCAAATTACCCCTTGTCATTTTTGTCAGATGGTCAAGTACCAGCATCCCAACAGGTTCTCCTTCAGGGAAAGCTCCTAATTGAGCATCTCTTATCATATCCTCAATCTGTTCTTGATATTCCCGTTCATACAGGTTAAAGCCAAAAACAGGTTCAAAGGTTATGCTTTTAGCTTTTGGGCTAGGCTTAAATATTCTTGTAAAGAGGTCCTGACGTTTTTTCCTCTCAGAGGTGTCCACTTCGCGATCGATAACGTACAAAACTTTCGCGCGTTGTTTTACCACCCAATTGCTGAATAATTTACCTTTAGTTGTTGCCGCATAGCTGAGAGCCATTGCGAGATAACTTTTCCCGTGTTTTGCTCTAGCGCTAAGAAGCATCAATGAATTTCTTCGAATAGCCGGATAAATGATATAATCCTCCTGGGATTGTTTTTTTCTTTCTTTTGCAATTATTTGGGCTTGTTGATCCTTAAGGTCTTCAGGGACTTCGATTTTCATATCAAACGCTTCCAATAGCAGCTTCTCAGGAGACCATACTTTAATGTCTGTATTTTTGTAGTTTAGCTTGTCTTTAATCTCAGGAACGTGGATAAATTGGAGATCGCGTAGTTTTATTTCATTTATCTTGCCGTATATTTCTAAAAATTTTGGAACAATTTTTTTCGTAGAATCAGCTTGGTGACAGACCAAGTATACCGCTCTATTTTTAAGCAGTGAAAGATCAAGCTGGCCAAGCGCATTGACTCCGCCGAACCATGATGCCCAAACCGCAAAACTCTTATTCTCTTTTTCCCAAGTTTTTTTAGAAGTATTCCTGTTTTGGTGATGTTTTGTCAGGTTTTTAACTACTTCCTCATAGAGTGGCTTATTGGACGAGTCATAAATATGCAGTGTCTGGATAGTCTCCTGGATTAATGTTTTGTAATATAATCGAACGAATTCCTGCTGTATCTTGCATGCCTGGCTGATTGAGTTCATAATAAATATCGGTACTCCGGGGTTTAATCGAATATAATGTTCGTTAAATAACTTGTGTTCCACATGCCATGCGATATGGCCGTTAAAACATGGTGCCTCCACTCTGATACCATCTAACTCAATATTCATAAATTCTTCATTAATCTTGTCGTTATGAAAATTTATTTTAATTACATTTTTAATATGATTATCTATTTTAATATTTTCGAATTTTTTGTAGAGAGGTGTGAAATCATGATTAATTCCGAAAAGAAAGTTGGCCAATGACGATACACTATCGACATAGCTGGAACCATAACTTTTTCCATTTTTTGAAGCTCCGGAATAAGTCTGCAAAAATGGAGTGTGAATATCTTTATTGAAACTTAAATGTTGGGTAACTGAGTAGCCTTTACTCATCTTCTTGAACATTTTACCCATTTCGGCTTCAAATTTTTCTTTGTCTATGGGGACAGCATCTAAAATCTGATCTGTAAAAATACGGTAAAATTTCGTCCTGTCTTCCTTAAATAACCTTGTTAGCTCGCTTTCAACCAATCCCTGACAGACGAAAAAGTATTGTATTAGATCGTTTTCGTGGGGAGTTTCTTTATGTCGTAAAGCGCAATACAGGAAGCTTTGCAACTTGCGTACCTTCCACTGTGGGTTGATAAAAGACAGTTTATTCATTATTACTTCAGCTTATATTTTGAGGTTATTAATAACAAAACTATACCATAATATATACAAAAAAACTATATTTTTTAAAAAATAAATACATATTTTTTATATTTTTTTATAAATATAGCCATATTTTTAAAAATAAATATAATAAAATAATAAAATATACCATATATATTAAAATTATGGATTAAATATTAGATTAAGGGCTAAGTAAAATGGACAGGATATTTATTTATAGAAACAAGCACACCGGGCATAAAACCCGGTGTGCTTGCTATATATTAGCTGTTGTTCTGGAGGATATTTTCGATTTCCTGGACGGCGTCATTTTTATCTTTAAGCCCATTAATAAACGTTAAGGCCTTATTGATTATTTCGCGGTCGGAAATTGTGTTTCCATTACCGAATAAAGATTGAATGGCTTTCTCCTGAGCCTCTTCTCCGATATGGGTGTAGTGCTTATCAACGATTTCAGAATTGGCTCCAAGAATGGAAAGAACCACGGCTTTGGGAACTCCAGCTTCTGCACAATGTGAGGCAAAGCTGTGCCTGAGAGAATGAAAACCATACACGGTTACTTTCTTTTTCCGTCCTGGCACTTCAACAGATGGTTCCAGACCAATCCATTTAATCACCCGCAGCACGTCGATATTGACCAGATTGTTTCCTGTGTTTTTGCCGTTCTTATCAAGCTGATTATAACGCTTAGCAACGTTCGGGCAAACATAATGATCAACTTTCCACTCCTGAGCTTCTTTCAAAACTTCAAACAATTTCGGAGCCATAGGGATAGTTACTTCTTTCCCGGTTTTAAACTGTTTCACCCAGATCCGTTTCCTATTCAAATCCACCTTATCCCAGCGCAGCAAAACACAGTCTTTCAATCTCTGCCCAGTAAACATACCCAAATGATATACGATCCGGATTTCAGGTTTATTCATGACCTTATACTTTGAATCCTCAAGAGCTTCTAGCAGTTTCTGCTCCTGTTCCTGGGAAAAAGACATACGCCGAACCATATGTTCCTGTTCTTCCCGTTCTTTACGCCGAAGTGATTTTGAAGAAAAAGGATTGTTTTCAGAATAATAATCATTGAGAACTTCAAATACTTTTTTGATTCTTCTGACTTTCCGGTTATGGGTATCTACAGCCAAGTCATTGTTTCGGAGATGTTGAGCAAAGTTTTCCGCGGTATCAGGAGTAACATCATTAATTTCCAGGTCAGATCCGGCGAATTCGATGAATTCATCCCAAGTAGATTTATAAGCCCCTTGTTCACTTACAGTAGCCGGAGTCGCTCTGTCAGGATGTTTAGAATAAACTTCCCATGCTGATTTAAGAGGCAATGATTTCTGACGCTTAGCCAGTCCGCGAGCGTGTTTAACATGTGCAGAAATCATTTCCGTAGTCGTGGATTTTACTACTGGAATTAATTCCTGTGCTTTCTTTAAAGCTTCTTTCTGATTTTTAGTCTTCAAACTGACAGCTTTGCGCTGTCCATTAATCTGATACCTGAAATAATAGCTCCCGTTTATCGTCTTTTGATAAACAGTACCAATTTCTAACTTAATAACTTTTCCAGCCATAATCATTAACTCCTTTAAAAGTATCGGATATGGCTAATATAATCTGTTTTTAAGCTTTTGAAAGTCGAAAACGGTACTAAATGGTACTTTTTGAAGAAAGTTTAGGTTAAAATGGCGGAGGGAGTGGGATTCGAACCCACGGTAGCTTGCGCTACGGCGGTTTTCAAGACCGCTGCCTTAAACCAACTCGACCATCCCTCCGTTTAATACCAATCCGATCTCATTCATAGGCATTCCGATGGTTCTTTTGAGCCGATTTTTGCCATAAACCCTCGTGCGATACTCTCTATCGCTCTGCGGTTTACAACCAAAATCCATCTCAAAATCTGCCATCGCCATTATCTATAACTGATCACTCATTGGTATAAGAAAACAGAACCCATAATCTGCCTCAAAAAATACAAAATACAAGTTCTTATTCGTGATTTTATACCTTTTTCGGCAAATAAAAAATCCCCCGCCGATTTTCAGGAGAGGGACTTTTCAAGTTTCGCATCAGCGCTACTGTTACAGGATAAGCAGTGAAAATACCATGGCGAAAATCGCGACCGTTTCGATAACCCCCAGTACAGTGAGGTTATTGGCGAAGCCTTTGCCGGTTTCCGCGAATGAATCACAAGCTCCGGCTCCGGCTTTGCCCTGAAACCAGGCAGATACGCCCATCGCAATTCCGCCGGCAACCCCGACCAGCAGATATAAGGGCCAGCGGTCAGGAGCGGTTTCGATATTGCCCTTGATAAAAATCAGCATCAACAGACCGTAAATCGTCTGCGTCAGCGGCGCTCCGGCATAAGCCAGCAGCAGAAACGGGGCGGGCTTGTTCTGGGCATAACATTTTTTCCAGGCGCCGATCGCCGAACTTCCCGCCAAACCAGTTCCGATCGCCGAACCCATTGCTGCAAAACCTACCGCCGCATATGCCCCGGCTTCGCCGATTGCCTTTAAAATGATCGTTGAATCCATGAGATATTCTCCTTTTTATTTATGATTCTTTTTTCTTAAATGGTTTAAATTCCATGCCGGCCCAGGTAAGCCCGACGTGATTCGAAAATTCCAGGGTATTCAGGCGCACGCCGTGAACCAGAACGCTCAATAAACACAATACCATATTCAATCCTTGTCCGAGTATGATCACCAGTCCGCCCCCAATGACGCACAAGGGAACCAGCCACCAGGAGAGACCGGATATATTGATCAAACTTCCGCCCATGCCGTTGAAACTACGGGCAATTTCATATCCGGCCAGGCCGACTGCAAACAAGCGGATATACGACAGAATATCAACAAAACTGTTTATAATGCTGAACGGGAAATTAAAGGCGTCTCCGACATTTTTCCAGTTAACGTCACAAAAAACGATCAGAAGAAAACCGCCCCCATACAAATAATACATATAGACCGGGAAAGCTCCGGGATAAACAAGCAGTTTAAGCGTAAGGAAAAAATTGCCGCCCAAAAGCAAAATCCAGCCCAGCTGTCCGAGGGCTTTACGTAATTTACCATGGACAACCGCCTGCCAGATATGCCCCATAGCCAAATGGGCTACCGCTATAATAAAGCAAATAAACATTACATTGGCGTTTTTAACTGTCGGATCGGCTTCGGTCAGGAACTTTACTCCCGGAGCCGCCAGGCCGAACCAGTTGCCGCTCAGGGCTCCCCAGGTAATTGTGGATACGCTCAACACTGTTCCCAGGCGCAAAGCCAGCTTCAGCTTTTCGGTCTTCTCCTTGATGAAAATCATTCCGCTCAGGGTTCCGAGCAGGAACAACGAGCCGTATCCGGCGTCGCCGACGATTATCCCGAAGAAAATAGTAAAGAAAAACAGCACTCCGATACTGACGTCTATTTCGCGGTAGCCGGGAGAAATGCCGAGGAACTCGAATAAAGGCTGAACCATTCTGAAAACTTTCGGCAACGTAATCAGCGTCGGCGCCATATCGTCTTCGCCCGGATCCTCGATCAGCAGCGCCCAGCCGTGTTTCGTTGCGTTTTCGTTTACTTCCTCCAGGCTGGGTTCAGGAATAAAGCCCTGTATGGAAATAATTTCCGCATGATCCGCCATACTGTCCCGGGCGGAAAGAAATTCCAACCGTTCCTCCGCTTCATTGCAGTATGCCTCCATGACCGGCAATTGTGAGGCCAGCAGATCAAGTTCCCGGTTGAATTTTGTTTGTTGGATTTTCGCTTTTTCCAGTTGTTCCTGAACCTGTTTCAGACTTTTGTCGTGCGGCAGGGAAGCCAGCGGCAGATCATCCGTATCAAATTCGGACCGTGACAGGATGACAAAACGGGTAAGCGCTTTATCCGAACTGATTTCCTCAACCGTCATATCCCGGCGCTTCAGGTACTCTTCATAAACCGGGTGCGGAGCTTCGCAGCAGTAAACCTGGATTCCGCCTTCTGCCAGTTCCCGGATAATATCGTTCGAGAAATCACCCCACGGACTTAAAGTTTCCTCAAACCGGTAAAGTGTATCGATTTCCTGTTCAACGACATTGAGTTTATTCATTTCGTCGGCGACTTTTTCATACAACTGTTCCGGCTGATACTGGTGTTCGGCTGTTTTATGGGTATTTCCGGTACGCGCTTCGAGGCAGCGTTCGCATTTCTCGGCTTCGGCCAGCAGCGACTGCATATCGGCCCGGTCTTCGGTCTCATTAAGTTTTTCGACTATAATATGCATAACTCCCAAATGCCGGAGCTCACGCAAAGTGGTTTCGCGTTCGGAAGCCAGACACAGCAGCGAGACTTTTTTCATCGGTACGATCATGATTGTGCCTCCTGGGTTTTGCGTTTAGCTATTTTGGAACGCACTACCCCGGCGGTGTCGATATCACCCAGGTATATCCGGATCTTCCTCATATTTTCCCTGCATTCAGGGATTTTTACTTTCTCGAAAAGATTTACCCGCTGGGTGGTTGTCCGCAGTTCTTTTGCCAGCAGCCGATACTGTTCTTCGAGAATTTTGTGGGCTTCCTGTTGAGAAATCAGGGTCTTAAGCATAGTCAGGGCATCATCTATCCAGACGTCTCTTTTGAATAAATCGTATTCCGCAATTTCAAAATCAGCCTTTTCAAAAACCGGAACATTGATCCCGGCGATATTGGCAACGCTTTTGTCCACCCCTTTTAGCATCAGCAGCGAAGGCAGCAGTTCCAGTCCTTCCTCATCCCCGAACAAGGCGATCCAGGCGTTGAGGCTCAGGCGGGTTTTCTCCTGTTCCTCCTCGTTAGCGCGCAGCCGCGCCGAACTGCTGCGCATCTCCAGTTGCAGTTGCTGTTTTTTCAACTGCAAAGTAGGAAGAAAACGCGAGAACTGCTTGAACGCGTTCTGCTGACTTTTAAGTTCCGTTTTTGTAAGTTTTAATTTCGCCATGATTCCTTCAAACCGGCTCTGCCGGTTTTTCGAACATCGAATGAATTAAAAATCAATGTTTATCAATATTCTTAATTTCAGTTGTTTTTATGCTTGCAACAAATATTTTTATCAATTCTTCTGTTTCCAGCAATATGTCGTTTAGTTTTTCGACCGGCTTGATCAACGGGATACGCTGAATAAGCAACAGC
Source organism: Victivallaceae bacterium (assembly GCA_028717165.1). Classification (GTDB taxonomy): domain Bacteria; phylum Verrucomicrobiota; class Lentisphaeria; order Victivallales; family Victivallaceae; genus JAHOYW01. Next base: position 12,574 of record JAQUOK010000021.1, read on the forward strand.
CACCGCTTTGTTTCCCTCAATTCCTTTAATGAAATACGTAACTTATGGACAAAATCATTTGGAGATTCCGCAGCTTGCGCCTCTCCATGATTAGGATAGGGAGATGTCCCTGAACGCAACAATTGTCCTGCTACATGACTTCCGGTTCTTGTATTCGGCAGTCTTTCAACAAGTTTGATTATTCTGACGGAATAATCCAAATAAGCGTTCTTCCAAATCATATTTCTTTTTATTCACTAATTAATCCCTCATTCGATGTTCGATGTTGGACGTTCGATGTTCATATTCCTATTTTTTCGGCCAGTATTCCTGGAGGAGGTCGGTTTTAATGCCGGTTTCGGCTTTGTCAAAGCACTCCGCCAATGTTTCCCAGCCCTGGTCGAGGGCTTCCTCGAGCGGGATATTGACCGAAAGGTCCATCATGCGTTTTTCAAATAAATTGCCGTATTTGAGCAGTTTATTGTCCCAGGCGCTCATCATGAAACCCATCGACTGTTTTTCCAGGGTTTCCTTGTAATCGGCATAAAGGCGGATCATGGTATCCATGATTACCCGGTGGTCGTCGCGGGTATCGGCGTTTACCTGCTGTTTGAGCCGGCTCAGGGAACCGAACGGCTCAATCCGGCCGTTGCGCAGATAGAACTGTCCTTCGGTAATGTATCCGGTATTATCGGGGATCGGATGCGTCACGTCATCGCCCGGCATGGTGGTCGCCGCGAGAATGGTGATCGAACCGGCGCCGTCAAAGTCAACCGCTTTTTCATAGCGCGAAGCCAGCTGGCTGTATAAATCGCCGGGATAACCGCGGTTGGACGGGATCTGTTCCATGGTAATGGCGATTTCCTTCAGGGCGTCGGCAAAGTTGGTCATATCGGTCAGGAGCACCAGGACGCGTTTGTTGTCCAAAGCATAGCTTTCGGCTACCGCCAGGGCCATATCCGGAACCAGCAGACACTCGACCACCGGGTCGGAAGCGGTATGGATGAACATGACGGTTCGCGACAAAGCGCCGTGCTCGTCAAGGGTATTTTTGAATTTCAGGTAATCATCATATTTCAAGCCCATTCCGCCGAGAATGATAACGTCAACCTCCGCCTGCAGGGCAATCCTGGCGAGCAGCTCGTTGTAAGGCTCCCCGGCAACCGAGAAGATCGGCAGTTTCTGCGATTCGACCAGGGTGTTGAAAACGTCGATCATCGGAATGCCGGTACGAATCATGTTTCTGGGAATGATACGTTTGGCTGGATTGACCGAAGGGCCGCCGATATCAATGAGTTTATCGGTAATTTCGGGGCGGTTGTCCCGCGGCGTTCCGCTGCCGTTGAAAATACGTCCCAGGAGATTTTCGGAAGAAGACACCTGCATCGGATGCCCCAGGAAACGCACCTGGTTATTGGTGCTTATGCCGCGCCCGCCCGCGAATACCTGCAGATTGACTTCATTGTCCTGCAGACGAATGACCTGCGCCAGGGATACGCCGCGCGTG
>JAQUOK010000022.1 GCA_028717165.1 Victivallaceae bacterium
AGCCAGAAGTTCGGAGTTTTAAATAAGCAGGGCTGGGCGGCCTATACGCTGAAAGGCGATCTGTTCGTCAAAAAGCAGACTTACGAACCCGGAGCTCAATATCCGGACTGCAATTGCAATGCCGAATATTTCACGAAGCCGGGTTTTCTCGAAATGGAAACTTTTTCGCCGCTGAAACGGGTCGCTCCCGGCGAATATCTGGAAAACCGCGAAACCTGGAGCTTATTTAAAGCGGACGTCAGCGAGGACGAAGCCGATATCGACGCCAAAATTTTACCGTTGATTTCCTGAAGTCTAAAAATCAGGAAAACCATTTGGCAAGATTGGCTTTAACGAACTCGTCGTCATTCAGATGCGGATAAGCGTCGTAAACCCGCGTGATTTCCTCACTTTGGCCGGGGGAAAGGACTTCGTCCGGGTTCAGACACCAGGTTCCGGCCAGCAGTCCCTGGCGGCGCAGGACTTCATGAATGCCGGGGATACAGCCCGCAAAACCGTGCGCGGGATCGAAAAATGCCGCGTTCGCGTCCGTGACCTCAATATTGCGGGACAGGATTTCAGCTGGGATCGGCTGTCCGGAAGCGGTCAGCGCGTGGATTTCGTCCAGCAGTTTGACCGCTTTTTTCGTCCATACGCACCAGTGCCCAAGCAAACCGCCCTTGATCCGCAAAGATTTTTCGCCGATTCTGTATTCGCTGATAAGGTCTATGATAATATTGTCGTCATTGCCGGTGTACAGGGTAATTTCATTTTCCTTTCCTGAGTCGGCAAGCGCCCGGATAACGTCGAAGGTATGATAGCGGTTGAACGGGGCTATTTTTATGCCCAGCACATTGTCGATTTTCGCGAATTCAAGCCAGAATTCATACGGCAGCAGCCTGCCGCCGACGCTCGGCTGGAGGTAAAAACCAAGTACCGGCATAACCGCGGCAACCGCGCGGACATGTTCGAGCATCGCTTTAACGTTGCCGGCGGCAAAAGCGCTCATGCTGAGCAGGCAGGCGTCATAACCGTTGTCCAGAGCGAAACCGGCCTCGTAAACAGCTTGTTCCGTCCGTCCGCAAACGCCGGATACTTTCAATATCCTGCGCCCGGTTTTCGCGCACCATTCGTCAATGAATTCTGAAGTTTGCGCCAATACCGGTTCGAAGAGCCCGATTTCAGGGTCGCGGATTTCGAATTGCGTCGAATGTACCCCGACCGCTATTCCGCCGACACCGGCGTCAATGTAATAACGGCACAGCGCCGCCTGGTTGGCTGGCATGAATTCACGTTTTTCGTTCAGCGCCAGGGGCTGCGCCGGAATTACCGTGCCCTTGCGGAAATTCGCCAGCGCCTGCGGATCGATATCTTTTATTTGTTTCATTTTGACACCTCAGAATTTTCCGTTGTTAACTTCAAAATGCGTCGGTTTGCCTAATGACGAACCGCCCTGTATAAACCAGGCAGCCTGCCATTTCACCATCTGTTCTACACTGACGCGGGGGGCGCCGAAGAGTTTTACGGCTTTGCCGGCGTCGCTCAGGTAGCACTTGTCAGCCGGTTTCCCGGTGTAGCCGGCTTTTTTCCCGAGCAGTTTTGCGAATTTTTCAGCGATATATTCGACGTTTATTGTCTCCGGCCCGGTAACGTTCATGATACTTGCCGGGGAAGCGCAGTATTCAAGACAGCGCAGGGCCTGGCAATTGGCGTCTCCCTGCCATAAAACGTTGAAGTATTTAACCGTCCTGTTAACCGGTTCCCCGTTGAAAACCTGCAGGCCTATGTCATGCAGTACCCCGTAGCGCAGATCGATCGCGTAATTCAGACGGAAAAGCAGTACCTTAGTACCGAAGCGTTTTGAACAGTAGGAAAAAATGCGCTCACGGCCGAGACAGCTTTGTGCGTATTCACCGACCGGCGCAGGCACGGTATTTTCGGTACAGCCGCCTTCCTCCGCGCTGACCAGCGGATAAACGCAGCCGGTTGAAAAGACGACTGTATTGCTGTTTTTGAAACGGGTTCCGACATAGCCGGGAACAAGCGCGTTCATAGCCCAGGTCAGTTCTTCCGTGCCGCCGGTACCGAACTTGCGCCCCGCCATAAAGATAATGTTCTTCACGTCCGGTAATCCGGCGACTTCCTCCGCATTCAAAAGGTCGCAGGAAATCGTTTCGATGCCCCATGCTTCAAGTCGCCTGCGCCCTGTTTCGTCACCGAAGCGCGATACCCCGATGACCTTTTTATCGACTCCGGCCGCCTTAATTGCGTTGACCGCCTGGCGGCCGAGTGTTAATCCCATTTTACCGCCGATACCCAGGATCATGATATCGCCGTCCAGGCGCCGTACCATATCAACCAGGCCGCTGCCGGGAATTGAAAGCAGTTCTTCCAACTGCGCCTCATCTTTTATTGTTGCCGGATAATCCATATTTGACGTCTCCATGATTAGAAACCAACTGAATAGTTTCTTTTAAAATAATATGCCGGGCGCTTTTAGTCAAGCTGCAGCAGATAAAAAAAGGCAGAAATATCGAAAATTGCTTGCAATCGGATTGTAAAGGTGTACATTATCATTGTTAAATCATTTAACAAAGTCTTTTACCTAACTAATAAAGGGTTGTCAAAATGTTCAAGGTTCCAGGGTTCGTCGATGTCCAGGTAAATGGTTTCCTCGGTGTGAGTTTTTCAGACGGCAAATTAACGGAAGCGGAATTTATTCGCGTAAGCAGCGAGGTTTTGAAACGCGGTACGGCCGCTTTTATGGCGACAGTAATTACCAGCAGTGAAGAAATGTATAAAAATGCCCTGGCGGTTATCGCCAGGGCGATGCGGGCTCCTGAACTGGAGGGCCGCATACTCGGTATTCATGCCGAAGGTCCTTTCCTGAGCAGCAAGCCCGGCGCCGTCGGTGCCCATAATCCTGCCTGGGTACGTAGTCCCAGCATCGAATTCTTCAAAAAAATGCAGGAATGGGCGGACGGACAGATCCGCATCCTGACGATTGCCGCTGAAAACGAAGGTGCTCCTGAACTGACGAAATATGCGGTAAGCCAGGGAGTTACCGTTTCGCTCGGTCATCATCTGGCCGCTTATGACGACCTCCGCAGATGTGCGGATGCCGGGGCTGCTTTACTTACTCATCTCGGCAACGGCATTCCCAATGAAATTAACCGCCACCATAACGCGATCTGGTCCGGAATGGCCTGTGACGGTTTGACTGCCATGATCATTACCGACGGACACCATCTGCCGATGCCGGTGATCAAAAGCATCATCCGCGCCAAAGGGATAGACAATGTTATCATTACCAGTGACGCTTCCGCAATAGCCGGTATGCCTCCCGGTGAGTATTTTACTTTAGGCAACCGTGCCGTCATTGAGGAAAACGGTCTTCTTCACAACCCGGATAAAAAATGCCTGGTGGGTTCATCCGCGACGATCATGGAATGCGCCAACCATCTGGGTTCGCTTGGCTTTTTAACGCCTGAAGAAATATTCAGGATGGCTTTCACTAATCCACTCAAGGCGATCAAGGTTGATCCCGCCTCAATAAAAACCGGGGCTGAGTATGTCTGGAACGAAAAACTGAGGAAATTTGTTTCGGCTTAAGCATTGTGATATTTGCCGCTGCGGGAAATATCGATGGCGCGGTATATCTGCTCCAGGAGAAAAAGCCTTGCCATTTCATGGGTGAACGTCATTTTCGACAGGGAAAACAGAAAATCGGCGCGTTTTTTTACGGCTTCGGAAAGCCCGAAGGGACCGCCGATAACGAATACGATTTTGCGGTCGATGCCGGACAGTTTCCGGGAAAATTCCTCCGAGGAAAGTTCTCCGCCTTCTTCGCTCAGGACAAAGACGAACGCCTTGTCTTTATCAATGGCCTTGAGAATTGCCGCACCTTCCTTTTCCGTATCGCTGTCGCGGATTTCGCTCGTTTCCAGTTTGGCGAAGGGGGACAGCCATTTGGTGAATTCCGCGATTTTGCTCTGGAGGCTGCGGTCTTTTATTTTGCCGACTGCAACTATTTTTATTAACATCGTTACCTGTCCAGGATGCTGTCTAAAATCCGTTTAACGCCGTCACCGCTTTTTTCGATAATTTCGCCGGTAGTATCGAGTATATTGAAAGTGTTGGCGCCCATAAAATCAATTACCGTCCGGCTGTAATTGATCTTCGGTTTTTTAACGGTACCCCGCATGTCGACCGGCAGGATAATTCCTTCCACATCCAGGTGAGACCTTAATTTCAGGGCCTGGTCGGAGCCCAGCCCGTAATCCCCGTAAAAGATCAGGCTTCTGACTATCTTGCCCCTGAGATAGAAATTGCGGATGTAAATCCTGCCCCCTTGGGACTCCAAGTCAATTTTACCGTCGGTGAATCCCAGTATTTTCAGCTTGTGCTGGAAATCGGAGACGAACTGAGCGGCTTTGCCCATAGCCTTAAGCGCCTTTGAAGGAATCATCTTTTGTATATCCACCAGTATCTGGAAAGGCAGAAGGATTATCTTACCCAGCAGCGTATCGCTCAAGGCGTTCGGTATTTTTATGTTTTCCACTTCGGTTTTGGCGAAACCGGTCATGTTATCCCAGAGTCCGAGCGGCAGCAGCCCCGTTCCCGATACTTTCGTATGGAAATTTTTAATGGTAAGCTGGGTTGTTTTATACTGATCTTCGAGGAAAGTATGGAATATCGGGGACAGGTTGAACTTGTCGCTCCTGGTTTCAATATTATATTTTATGCCGTGCACGGTACTCAGGAAATCTCCCTGCATGGTAAAGATATCCTTATTACTGTTTATCTGCAGGTTTTTCACATTGATCTGTTTCCGGCTGCACTCGATCTCGCTTTTTACGTGCGCGGTCAGCACCGAATTATATTTTATTCCCTGCAGATCCACCAGCAAAAGATATTTTTTGGTTCCCAGGTCAAAACTCAACGGAGCCGGTTCGTTATCTTTGGCGTTCTTAATGAAATCCGGGGTATCGGATATTGAATACGTGACTTCTTCTACCGTCGTTTTTTCTTCCTGTATGTCAAAGATCCTCTGTATCTTTTCGATGTCGATAATTTTTGAATTCAATTTAATAACGACTGCTTTCGACTTTTCTGCGGGAAGAATCGTAGAGCCGTTAAGGTTGACTACTTCTCCTTCCCTGCTCTTTACCGTAAAGACGAATTTCCGGCAGTGGAATAAATCCGGCTTCAATTCGGCTTCGAACGTTCCCAGTCCGTCCACCGCTTCGACCGCTGAACCGCCGTTCAGGCGGTCAATGCTCAAGTCCGACTTGATATCCGTACTCCTGAAATTGTCCCGAAACGCAAGTTTAAAGGCGCCTTTAATAATTCCGCTTCTCAATTGCGCTCCGGTCAATATGTTCAGTAAATTATAGTTCAGGTAATCCAAAGTCAGGTTCAGTTCGCCGTTGCCGCCGGCTGTATTCAAATTGCCGTAACCGCTGACCCCGGTTATTACGTTGCTGTTCTGCCTTATTCCAAGAACGAAATCCTTTATCCGGATCTTATCGAAATCGGTCATTGAACCTGAAGTTGCGAGATTGAGCCGTAGATTTTTGAATATTTTGTCCGTAATTTTCAACTGCATATCGTCTATACTGAGTGCGGAATTTGATCTGATGGTTTTGAAGCCGTTTTCTGCATCCGCGATGATTTTACCGTTCAGGCCGCCGGCGGTAACCGTATCGTCCTGCAGCAGCTTCCGGAACTGCCTTACCGGGAGATCGTTGAAAACGAGAACCAGCTTCAGTTTATCGGCAAAATTATTGATCTTGCCGGCATACGGTTCTGCCGAAATACTGATAACTTTCTTATTATCCTGGAAGAAATTGATTTTTACCGGGTTTAAATTTATTTCACCGCTGTCCATTCTGACGCTTCCGCCTGAGAGAACATTCAGCGTGAACGGTTCCAGCTTCCCGGTTATGCCCGTGATGCCGTCAACTATTTTTCCGGGCAGGGGCAGAAGGGAGAATTTATGACTCGACAGGTTGTTCAGGTTAAGGGCAAATTCAGCGGTATTTTTTCTGAAATCAGCGTTGACGAACCCGCCGAAACTCGCCACCATATTTTCCCCGGAATTAAGATCAAAACGGAATTTCGGGACGGAAAGCAAAAGGTTTTTATTCAGGAAGCCGGATAATTTCTGTTGAAAGCCGATATTTTTGAAGCGTGCTGAACCGGCCTGTATATCCAGGTCTCCGGCCCTGAGGTTCGCGCCGAAACTCATTTTCCTGCTGTAGTCGAGAACGCAGGCGATATCGCCGTCAAGCCTGCCGCCGTGGATAATGAAACCGCTGTCGGGAGACTGCAGCAATTTTATAAGGCTCAGGTCAAGCTGCCTTATCGCTAAAGACAGATTGGGTTTTCTTTCCTTTATAAACGTCTGTTTCTCAAATGAATAAGTGAAAGCTTTATCGACCTTGAGCGATAAGACTTTTTTGTCATCGGCGCTGAGCTCCGTATTGAAGTTCTTTACCTGCAGGGCCTTTTGCGAATCGTCAAAGGCGAAATCATATTCGGAACTTAAAAGCAGATCCGGAAACTCGTACTTTTTCCCGTTAATAAGCGCGGCGTCCTTCCGGCTCAGGCGCAGTTTCCCGGCTCCGGCAAAGCCGTTTTCAGAATATTCGAAATCGCTTATCCAACTGACGCCGACCCGTCCCGGATTCACCTGGCGGATAAACTGGCAGATTATACTGCTGATTTCGGCGGACAGCGGAGCAACCTTGAACTTACCCTTTATTTTGAAAGGGCGGAAATCGATGCGGGAATTCAGTTCCAAATTGGTTTTTATGAATTCCTTTTCCTTCTGGCGCAGGCAGAACTTTTCAATTGTGATGCTTTTTTTATCACCCTGTGCCTCTATGTCGAGCGCCAGATTGCTGTTATTGATCTTTACGCCGTTGATTGTCCCGTCAAGCTTGTCCAGATTGCTGGCGAGCGTCAGTTTATAGGGAAGCAGGTATTCGTCGAAAGCGGCGGTCAGAGTAAAGTTCCACTCTCCGCGTTCGACGGTGATGCCGCTGTCGCTTTTTACGGATACGCGGGATTTGAAATTCAAAACGGCGGTTTCATTATTCCTGAATTGAGGAAGATTTATATTCAAATCCCTGAATTCCATGACCGAGGCGGTTTGGCCGGCGTTTCCCGTTGCCAGGATAAAGGATGAATTGGTGATCTGAACGTTTTTCAAATCGACCGGGATTTTTTCCATTTCAGTTGAGGAGGACTTTTTCTCGCCGGGAGCCGGTTTCGCGTTGCCGCCGGATTTAGTTTCCGGGGATTCGTAAGTCCATTTGCCGTTTGTATCTCTGGCTATCGTGATCACCGCTTTGTCCAGCAGGACGTCCCGGAAAACAATATTTCCGCTAAGCAGGCTGCCGAGCGAAAAGTAAAGATCCAGTTTTTCCGCTTCCGCCAAAGCCTTTTTGCCCGAACCGATGCGAATATTCCCGGCGCTCAGATGGGAGCTGAATAACGACAAATCCACCTTTTCAGCCTGTATCCGCATATCTATGGAACTGCTGACGGCAGGCAGGACGACCCCGGTTATAAAACCCGAACTGGTGACTATAAAGAATAGAACGGCCAGAACTAAAAGCAAACTCACTAAAGTTACAGTCAGGATTTTAAAAAATTTCTTTTTCCCTTTTGCAATCATATAACAACTCCTTACTTTTGCGGACAAATCCGCAAGAAAGTTTTTAAGTTTTAAAGGTATCTTTATACTCACATTTCGGGGGGCGTTCCGGTCAGTTCAGAGCCGTTAACTTTCCGGTTTTCCGTTTGAGCTTTCGCCGACAAGTAGTCGCGAGTGCGGCCTCGCACCGCGACCTTTGCGCTCAGTATGGCCAGGTGACTCAGCCCGGCGGACGTCTTTGTCGCGGAGCAGGCTGCTCCTGCGACTGGTCTGCGAATATTTCATTGCTTGAAGATCCCGGATCGCTAAAAATAAGATCAAATCAGGATCAAGGTATTTATATATAAGTCCTTACGTTATATTCCGGAACTCCGAAATGTGAGTTTATATATTGTATGAATCTGAAAATTTAACATTCATACCACAACCGAGTAGGCCGGCTTTCGATGAAAGCGGCAAAAAGCAACATTATGCGGCCTGACAACGTTTCATGTCGCCGGTCTCATCGAGACACGGCACTACTTGGGACCGCAAGTACAAGATAAAAGCTTAAAATCCAACCTGAAACAGTATACTCAAGCGGGACGCTTGAGCTGCATTCCTGAATATCAACGTTTATCCGGCGAAGCCAAAACTATCCCGTCTTTTGTTATGTAAAATTTAAGTTTTGCCTCTTTGCTGAGAAAATAAGCCGCTGTAAATAATGGCTTATCTGACAAATCCAGGCTTATAAGAGTATTCTTTCCCGCATCTTCCGGAGACAGCCGCAGAATTATATTTACCCCGGTATTTTCAGGATCGTATTGTTTGCCCTTTTCCTGTAAGAGTTTCACGGCGTCGCGAAGCGGAACATTTTTAAAATTAATGCGCTTGATTATTTTAAGCTTTCCCAGTTTCTGCATGATTTTATATCTCTTTTCTTCATGAAAGGTCAGCATGTAAAATTTCCATTTCATGTTTTTATCCGAATATAGATTACGAAACAGATGAATAAACAATATAAAATTCTCGGACTTCCCTTCTGAATTCACTGAAAAGCTGTACTGAACAATGGTTTCCTCTAAACCGGTTTGCCCGGCCTCCATATATATATCATCTATTTTAATAAATTTTAATTGAGAGGACTTTCCTTTTGTACGGAAATTACACAAAATTATGACCATTTCGGGTTTTTTCGCACTACGTACAAAATATTTCCTGAGATATTTATCGGGAAATACCTGAGCCGATTCAGCATATTGTCGTTTAAAAAATGCGATGTTGCGGGAGTCGAGCTGCGTTTTTATATTTTCCGCTGCCGCCATAATGAATATTTTTTCGTCTTCTGTTGCCGAGCGCTTGATTTTTGCGAAATTTCCAGATACAGATAAATATACCATTAACACCTTGAACTGTTTTTTCCCGTCGGTTTCAATGATCATCCGTTCCGTAAATCTACTTTTCGGATGTGTCATAAAGCTGAACTTCGAATCAAACTTCAGTTCGTACCGTTTCATGCCTTTAGCGGCTCCCGGCAATTCCCGGCGAGAACTTAAGTTCCGCGCTTTTATTGTGCCGAGACTTTTCCGGTCTTTGACAAACCAGTCAAACCAGCCGTTTTTATCGATAATATCTTTCCGGCAGTCGTCGAAATCTCCCTTATCGGCATTTTCCAGCCAGACAACCGCTGAATCAACCGCAAAATCATTATAGCGTTCAGTTCCCGGACTGAACCAGCGGTACGCGGCCCAACTGCAAAGCACGATCGCGAACAGCGCCGCGATTCCGACTTTAAGCAGTTGTTTATGTTGCTCATTCATAATTTCCCTCTTGTTTTTTAATCACTAATGACAACAGTGTCTTCTTCAATACGAAACTTTAATTTTTCGGCCGTACAAAGGGAATCAATAACCTCGTATAAACTTTTATCCTCCAACTTAAGACGAACTTTTTTATTTGCCGCATTGCTTTTTAATATGATCTTGACCCCAACCCCGTCCGGATCAAACTGTTTGCTGTCCCTGCATAGATATTGGGTCACAAATTCAACAGATCCTCCGATGAAAATTTGGGGAATTATAATATTTTCCATTTTTTGTTTGAGCGTGATTTTTCCTTCCGATTTTACACTTTGTCTATGAAAACGCCATCCGCCGAATTTCCATTCTGCGGATTTATTCTGATATAAGTCCCGGTTTATAATTACTATCAGTATATAATTTACTTTTTTACCTTGATTTTCCACTGAAAACAGGTATTCACTCCAACTAGCTTCAAAGCCGGTTCGACCGACCGGAACATATGTTTTCAAATCATCTAATTTCAGCGGAGAGTGATTACCTTTGTTAAGGACTTTATATAACCTCTCAGCTCTTTCTGGATTTAGAACACTAACAAGGTATGGTTTCCAGTTGAAATAATCCGTTTTTTTGTCTATTTCGGAATAGGCGTATTTAAAGAACTCTATATTTCCGGATTTAGCCTTTTTAAAAACTTTTTCCGCAACCGCCATGATTTGTTTTCTGGTATTTTCACTTGGCTTAAAGAATATTGGTTTTACACCATTTCCCATCCAGTAATCCGCGATAAGCACTTTAAATTGCTTTTTCCCGTCAGTTTCAATGATCATTTGCTCAATGGTTTTGCATTGGGGAGAAAACTGGCTGAATTTTGAATTGAATTTCAGTTCGTACCGTTTCATGCCTCGGGTTCCGCCGGATATGTACCGGCGGTGAATCAATTTTCTTGATTTTATTTTACCAAGACTTTTCTGGTCTTTGACAAACCAGTCAAACCAGCCGTTTTTATCGATAATATCTTTCCGGCAGTCGTCGAAATATCCCCAATCGGCGTTTTCCAGCCAGTCTATCGCTGAATCAACCACAAAATCATTATAGCGTTCAGTTCCCGGATTGAACCAGCGGTACGCGGCCCAACTGCAAAGCACGATCGCGAACAGCGCCGCGATTCCGACTTTCAGCAGTTGTTTGCGTTGTTCGCGCTTCAGGTCATTTGCGGCGTTTTTTCTGACGGATTTACTTCTCATAGCAGTGCTTCCCTTATGCTGATTTAAGCGCCGCCGCGTGAAAACAATTTCTGTAATTCCTTCTGGAAAGCCTTCAAGTCAGCTTCTGTGGGTTCGCCGGTATTTTTTTCCATTCCGAGGCGTCCCATCTGGTCAAGCACCCAGTTGCCGGAAACTCCCGACGGGAATTTGACGCTGCCATGGGCGACGGCTCCCGGTTTTACCAGTTTACTGAGCTCGACAACACATTTGCCTTTTTTGTCGGCCGTATCCTTTTCAGGTTTGTCGGCGGTTTCCGGGTCTTTTTCCGCTTCCGCTTTTTCGCGGGCGGCTTCTTTTTCCCAGTCGACGGTATCGAGAGCTGAAGCCATGAGCCGGATATCCAGGAAAGTCATCCGTTTATTGAATTTTTCTTCGATAAGCTTTTGGATTTCGGCCAGGGACAAGCCTTCGCCGAGTTTTTGCGCCATAAATTTTTTAATGTCATTTTCGCCGGACATCGAATTATTTCCTTTTAGTGAGATTTAACGATTACAAGCTAATTTATATAAAAATACACTGATAACTCTTAAATAAAACCCTTTTAGCGATAATTTTTAATTTAATCCATTTGTTAAAAAGCCTTTTTAAGGTAGATTAAATAATTTGAACAAATTTCAGCGTAATCGTTAAAATATACCAAGGAGTTTGTGAATCATGCGCAGTGATATCATGAAAAAAGGATACGAAAGAGCCCCGCACCGCTCTTTGATGATGGCAACCGGAATCAAACCGGAGGATATGGGGAAACCGTTTATCGGAGTCTGCAACTCCTATACGAACATTGTTCCCGGGCACGCGCATTTGAAGAAAGTCGGCGAAATTGTCTGTGAAGAGATCCGCAAAGCCGGCGGCGTTCCCTATGAATTCAACACCATCGCCATCTGTGACGGTATCGCCATGGGCCATGCGGGCATGAAATATTCCCTCCCCAGCCGCGAACTTATCGCCGACTGCGTTGAATCCATGGGTAAAGCCCATCCTTTCGACGCCATGATCTGCATTCCTAACTGCGATAAAATAATTCCGGGGATGCTCATGGCGGCAATGCGTCTGGATATTCCGACCATATTCGCTTCCGGCGGACCGATGGCGGCAGGGAAAAAACCGGACGGCTCCGCCTCCGACCTGATAACCATTTTCGAAGGCGTCGCCAGACATAAGATCGGCAAACTTACCGATGCCGAACTTCAGGAACTCGAATGCAGTTCCTGTCCGGGAGTCGGTTCCTGTTCCGGCATGTTCACCGCCAACAGCATGAACTGCCTGTGCGAAGCGCTGGGCATTGCGCTGCCCGGCAACGGGTCGATTCTGGCGGTTGCTCCCGAACGCGAAGATTTATGGCGCAAATCCGCCCGTCGGATAGTGGAAATGGCGTTGGCCGGAGCTCCTACCGCTAAAGAGTTCGCCACTGCCGACGCTTTCCATAACGCCCTGACTCTGGATATGGCGATGGGCGGAAGTACCAATACGATACTTCATACTTTAGCCGTAGCCAATGAAGCCGGCGTGCAGCTCGATCTCCATATGCTCGATCGGATCAGCAGTCTGACCCCGAATATTTCAAAAGTTTCCCCGTCCAGTTGCTACCATATGGAAGACGTCCATAAAGCCGGCGGGATCATGGCTATTCTCAAAGAAGTAAACAAACGCCCCGGCATGGTGAAAGCCGGCGTTATGACCGTTTCCTGGCTGACCATGGGCGAACAGCTCGCCCGGGCTTCAGAACCGGACGGTACGGTTATCCGGAAACTGGACAATCCTTACAGTGAAAAAGGCGGCCTGGCTGTTTTATTCGGCAACCTGGCGGAAAAAGGCGGCGTCGTGAAAACCGCCGGAGTCGCTCCTGAAATGCTCCTTCACCGCGGGCCGGCGGTTATTTTCGAAAGCCAGGAGGAAGCCTGTGACGGAATTCTCAACGGCCTGGTAAAAGCCGGAGATGTCGTGATAATTCGTTACGAAGGTCCCAAAGGCGGCCCGGGCATGCAGGAAATGCTGGCTCCGACCAGTTATATCATGGGGTGCGGCCTGGGTGAAAAAGTGGCCCTGATCACGGACGGGCGTTTCAGCGGCGGCACCCGCGGCGCCTGTATCGGGCATGTCAGCCCGGAAGCGGCGTCCGGCGGCGTAATCGGCCTTGTCGAACCTGGCGACATGATCAGCATCGATATCCCGAACCGTACTATGCAGCTTGAAGTTGCGGACGAGGTTCTGGCGGAACGCAGAAAGAACTGGAAACCGCGCGAACCCAGGATCAAGACCGGCTGGCTGGCGCGTTATGCGATGTTCGCGACCAGCGCCGATACTGGAGCCGTGCTGCGGATTCCGGCTAAGTAGTTTATAATATTTGGGACGCTTGGGAAGATATATGCCCAGGAGTCCCATTAGTCCCAAGAGTCCCCAGAAAAGCAGGACAAGAGAAGAATGCCCGATGAAGGTTTTATTCCTGGAACGGGGAATTATCACGCACTGTTGTCTTATCAAAAATCGCTGATCATTTATGACGGCACGGTTATATTCTGTCGACGTTTCATGAATAAACTGGACCGGACATACGACCAGATGATCCAGGCGGCGCGCTCCGGCAAACGGAATATTATTGAAGGTTCCAAAGCATCATTGACTTCGTCTGAAACTGAAATAAAGTTAACTAACGTTGCTCGGGCCAGTCTTGAAGAAGATTACAAAGATTATCTGAGAAGCGGCAAACTGAAATTATGGGGTCGCGACGGCAAAGAAGCTGTTTTTACCAGAGATCTGAGCCGGAAACCCGGCGGCATAAGAGAGAAAATGTATGACGCCAGGAAAAATTATATTCAACATTCCCGTTGCTCTCCAAAGTCCCAAAAATAAAAAAGCATGAGCTGCTTTTTTCGACGAGGCCGCCAGAAGTCGTTGTTTGAAAAAATGGGACTTTTGAGACACTTGGGACTTTGAGGTTAAATTCAAAAGTCTCAACCGTCCCAGGAGTCCCAATCGCTGTTAAGCAGGATTTTTGATGGTCGCATCTTTTTTCGTGTATTTCATGGAGCCAATTTCAAAATTATTGGCTTTTGCTTGTTAATAACTCGTTTCTCTGCGCATCAACTAATTTTTGATACGCCCGTCTGACCTTTTTCCTGAAAAA
>JAQUOK010000023.1 GCA_028717165.1 Victivallaceae bacterium
GGTGGCAAGGACCAGAATCGAACTGGTGACACAAGGATTTTCAGTCCTCTGCTCTACCGACTGAGCTACCCCGCCACATTCAGGAAGCGTCACTCCTGCTTTTCGCATTCGTGAATCCTTAATAAATATGAAAATTACGATTATACAAGCTGAAATATAAAAAAAAATAAAAATTTTTCCTCACTGGTAAATCAACCGTAAATATAGTATAGTTCTTAAGTTGACTAATAACCATACGAGAGAAAAATGAAATTCATTATAGCGCCGGATTCATATAAAGGATGCCTGAGAAGCATTGAAATATGTCAGTACTTGGCTGAAGGCATTAAACAAATCCAGCCCGCCGCCGAAATCGAACAAATGCCGATGGCCGACGGCGGCGAAGGCAGCGTTGAGGCAATTGTCCTGTCAACCCAAGGCAGGTTCCATAAACTGAAAGTGTACGGCCCTCTGGATGACCGGGTTGAAGCCGTTTACGGGACCGCCGGAAATTCAGATACCGCAGTCATGGAAATGGCCGCCGCCAGCGGTATAGAACTGCTCCCCAAGGAAAAACTCGATCCTTTGCGCACCACAACCTACGGAACCGGACAGCTTTTAAAACATATCATTGACGCCGGCATACGCGATATTATTATCGGCATCGGCGGCAGCGCCACAGTTGACGGCGGCGCCGGCATGGCTCAGGCCATCGGCTACCGCTTTCTCGATAAATACGGCAATGAACTGAAAATGCCGCTCGGCGGCGGAAATTTAAAGGAAATTGCCGAAATCGATTCCGGCCGGGTTCCGCCCGAACTCAGAAAATGCCGCATCAGGATCGCCAGTGACGTAACCAATCCCCTCCTCGGGAAAACCGGGGCCGCAACCGTCTTCGGCCCACAGAAAGGCGCAACCCCGGAAATGGTCGAACAACTCGAAGAAAACCTCAAACATTACGCCGGTAAAATCATCGCCGCCGGTTTTACTGATACCTGCGCCAGTCCCGGCGACGGCGCCGCCGGCGGTCTGGGTTTCGCTTTGCGCGCCCTTTGCGGTGCGGAACCGGTCTCCGGCGCAAAACTGATCATTGAAATCACCGGATTGACACAAAAATTAGCCGGCGCCGATATGCTTATTACCGGCGAAGGCTGTACGGATTTCCAGACCGCTCACGGCAAACTTTGCGCCGTTATCGCACGGGCGGCTGAAGAAGCAAAGGTTCCGGCAGTGCTGGTTTCCGGAGCCCTCAAGGGGGATTTGAGCGGATTGTCGAATCTGTTCGCCGCCATGTTCAGTACGACCTCAGCGCCGTGCACCCTTGAAGAAGCTTTCGCCCAAACCCCCGCAAACCTTGTCCGCATGGGACGCAACCTGGCAGGAATAAAAAAATGACCCCGGAAAGTATTTCAAGAAGAATCAAAGCAATTATTTTTTCCCACAAAAAACGCCGGCAAGCTAAAAATTATTCTTTTCTGCATGGAGTCTGCGATAATTCCGGAGGCGATTTCAAGGAATATTTTTTCAGTGAGGATATGCCGCGAATCATTGCCGCCCTCAAACACGGCCTGGACAGTAAATCATGCAAACTGGTGGACTTATCCATTGAACGGCTGAAAAACTTTCCCAACCAGGCCTCGGCAAAAGGCTTTCTGGTCGATGAAAGTCTTTTGATGACCCAGGAAGAACGCGACGAGCAGAAAAAATGGGAAAAGCTCATAACGGAATATCAATGGGACTACCCTCTGGAAGGCGCTTATTTACTGCCGGAAGCATTTATGTATCACCACGGCTTGCGGGATATGCCAGAAACCGTAAAGGATTATATCCGCGGCAAGGATTTTATCGATGCGGGCGCTTTCATTGGTGATTCCGCCCTGGTACTGCACCAATACGGCCCCGCTAAAATCTTTTCATTCGAAATTTCCGCAGTCAATGCGGATAAGTACCGGCAGAATATGAAAGGCAACAATATTCCCGAAGAAAATTTCGAATTGATCATAGCCGGGCTCAGCAATTACTGCGGAAAAATTTCATTCAACGACATCGCAACCAGCGGCAGCAATCTGTGCACCGATGGGAGCGACATGGTCGAAGTGACAACTATTGACGAATTTGTGAAAAAACGCAATTTACGGGTCGGTTTTATCAAGGCCGACATTGAAGGCTCAGAGAGTTCACTGGTGCGCGGCATGCAGGAAACCATGACAAAAGACCGCCCGGTTTTGAGCATTGCCATATACCACAACCCGAAGGATTTCTTTGAAATAAAACCGTTCCTGGAGTCCCTGAACCTTGACTATAAATTCGCCATTAAAAAATTCAATCCCCGGATATTGGTCCCTTTATGGGAAACGTACCTGATCGCTTACCCGGCGGAAATTGCCGAGTAACGGAAAGCCGTCCCCCGGCTCAAAAAATATCCGGGAAGCGGTTTGTTAACAAGATCAGCTTTTACTCTCGTTAATGGTAGCGCGCAGTTTCAAAGCCGCTTTGCGTGACGCGGCGGCAAAGTTTTCCGTGCCGTCAGCATAAATAATTCCCCGTGAAGAATTTATTACCAGTCCGAAACCGTCAGCCGCAGCGCCGTTTTCGATAACTTTTTTCACATCCCCGCCCTGAGCGCCTACCCCCGGCACCAGAAAAGGCATTTCCGGACAGAGTTTGCGGATTCTTCCGAGTTCTTCGGGAAAAGTCGCGCCGATTACCAGCAGCACGTTCTTATTGTAGTTCCATTTGTCACGGGCAAGGACGGCGACATGTTCAAAGATCGTCCTGCCGCCACAGACCAGTTCCTGAAGTTCACAGGAACTGGGATTGGAGGTACGGCAAAGGATAATTACGCCGCTCTCGGCATGGTCCAGAAAAGGCTTCAGGGTATCGAAACCCATATACGGATTGAGGGTCACCGCATCCGCCTGATAGCGTTCAAACGCTTCGCGGGCGTACATCTGCGCGGTAGAACCTATGTCGCCGCGCTTAACGTCCAGGATGACGGGTATTTCAGGATGTTTTTCCCGGATATAGGCAATTGTCATTTTCAATTGATCGTCGGCGTTTTGCCCGGCATAATAAGCGGCCTGCGGCTTGTAAGCGCAAACCAGGTCACTGGTAGCGTCAATGATCTGCCGGTTGAACTCGAAAATCGGAAATTCAAGTGATTTCAGGCATGCGGGCAATTTGTCCAGATCAGGATCAAGACCGACACAAACCATTGAATCATTCTTTTTCCAGATGCCGTCGAGTTTTTCCAAGAAAGTCATATTTTATCCTTTCATATTATATTAACCTGAAAAATTCAATCTTCATCCAAGTCATCGAGAAGATTCTCACAATTTTTAGAGATGTTCTGCATGGCGTCTATGTATTGGAGAACCCGCTCCTTGCTGCCGCAGAAACTTATGGCGCTGGAATTACCGCCGTCTTCGGTAGGCATTTTCATATTGCCGATAGCGATGAAACCGTTAAAATGAACATCCGTCATCGGGCTGATGAACATTTCGGCGTCCCTCAGTACGGTCAGACCCGCCGTCCCGATAAATTCTCCCAGGGATTTAGGCATTATTTTGCTGGTACAATAATAAAATAAAGGATGGATCAGGGCGTAAAGTTCAAGCAGTTCATAGGTTTCGCTCTTGCCGAGCCGGGTAGCGAAAAGATGGCGGTTGAATTCACGCTGGTAAGCGATAAATCCTTTCAGCGGTTTTTGCGGCGTAAAAAATTTCCCGGGCCGGATAATAACCAGACTGAGGGTGCGCTCCATCGGATAATCGACCAGCAGGGAAGTATCGACCGGAAAAACAAATTTGCGTTTGCCCAGGTCTTCATGCTGCGCTATTCCCCAGATAAGCATGCTGGCGACGGTAGCCGGGCCTCCCATCCGGGAATAATATTTTTCATTTATTTTTTTGCGGAGTTTCAGAAATTCGTCAAAGCATACATATATTCTGGCGCGGCAAATATTGCGGTTGAATTCGTAAAGTTCTTTTTCGGCCGCGGGACCGGACAACGCCGGATACACGACTTTACCGCAACTGCCCCATTCTTTTTTCAGATCGGCAAGTGCTTCCTGCATAGGCATGCCGTCTACCGGGACGTGATGGTACTGGAACCACAAATCAGCTTCGGCAAGATCACGGGTAAAGCGGCAGAATATGTTCAACAGACCGAAACCCGGATGTCCGCGGTATTTAGTATTGGGAGTAGCGAACCTCTCCTTCATAAAAATCTGGGGATCGTCCGTCAAAATATCAAACTGAATAAATGTCCCGTTCAATATCCGGTTCACATACAGGCGCAGCTCATGCTGCCTGGCCCGTGACAGATTATACTGTCTCATCACCCACCAGGACAAACTTTTATGTATTTTCCGGTTACGTTTCAGATCCGGAATGCCGCAGTTTTTATTACAATAGAAAATTATCTGCTTCAGGGCTTTTTCCTTTAATTCTTCGGACAGCATCACGAAGGCCGGCCGCGTCGAATCAAAATAAGGGATCAGGTTCAGGATTCTCCCGTCTTCAGTAAATTCCACTTCCGTTATGTCGGTAAAAAATACCTGTTTGCGGCGGTGCATGAGTATCCCGGCTTCGCTGGTCCAGTGACATGCCGGGGTTTTGCGCAGAAAATCCGCCAGCCGACTTATCAGGACGGCTTTTGAAGTCTCCGGTTCAGATGACATGTTCTTGTGGAAATAATTCAGCCTGAACAGCGCCAGAATGAATTTCGTATGTTCCTTGCGCAGGAATATCCCGGAAGCTTTGCGCCAGCCGTTTTCCTCGGCTTTAAAACCGATTTTTTTCAGCAGCTGCAGGCATTTTACGAAAAACATAAGGAAAACCGTCCCAAAGCTCCAATGATCTATCAGACGGCTCATTTTAAGCTTATGTTTTCCGCCCTCGAACGGGGCCGTGAAATCATAAGCGGCCGGACTTTCCCCCGCAGCCGTTTTGTCCTTTTCCGCCGTAACCGCTTTGCCGATAACGTCAATTTCCCCGGACGTTTTTTCCTCATCCCGGATTTTCGGTTCGAGACGGAGGAATTTGCCGATTATCTGAGCGGTTTTTTCCGGCTGTTCCTCCTGCGGACAATGGCCGCAGGAGGGTATGATCTTCAGTTTGGCTCCGGGAAGGTCGTGAAAGAAAAGAAAAGCGTCTTCAAGATCGATGATCGCATCCTTTTCTCCCCAGATGAGCAGAGTCGGGATTTTCAGGGCGGCCATCTTTTTATGGAAGGAACGGATATTGGCGATCGCTATCTGCTTGGCCGCGCCGATTATGCATTCCTTGGCGTTTTTGAGGCGCAGGACATCGGCATATTCTTTTATGATCTCCCCGGTTATTTTTTTCCGGTCGTAAAAAATCTGTTCAAGTACCAGCCTTGCCATCAGATCCTCGTCCGTCAGTTTCAAAAGCGGATTGCTCGGGGACACGACGCTGAGATCATCAATGAAATCGGGTATCTTCTGAAAGAGGCCGGCGGTATCTATCAACACCAGTTTGCGAACCCGTTCTTTTATTTCCTGATTGAACAGGGCCAGAAGGGAAATTGCGCCGCCCATGGAGTGCCCTACCAGAAAAATATCCTTCAGGCCGAGTTTCAGGATAAACTGGTCAAGTATCTGCGAGTGATCAAAGGGCGAAAGATAACCGTCGCAGACTTTTTCCGAATAACCGCAGCCCTTTAAGTCGAACGCGACAAGCCGCAGATTTTTCGGAAGGCATTGCATCAGCTTCTGCCAGGTATAGGAAAAAGACGCGAAACCATGCACGAATAAGACAGTCTGACCGCTGCCGGAATCGGTGTATGCTATTGATATGCCGTTTATATTTATATACTTGTAACTGTCTGCATCCATACCTGTAAAACTCTATATCCCGCTTTGAAACTCCGCCTCCGTAAAAATAATCATAAAACTGAATATTTCAATTTTACTATACAGCATACTAATAAAAAAGCTAATATTCAATGCCGGAAAATAAAAACGGCAGGCACGGTTCCGGCCTTAAACTTTAAATTAAAACATTTTGCGTTTGGAATTTGCTGAAAAAGCGTTAAATTAGAAATTCGTTATTAAGTGTAATCAGATCAGCAACATTTACCATGACCGTATTTTTTAAATACAATAATCCCGGCGGGAAAATTTTCCTGGCGGTCTGTGTTTTCTGTTTTTCGCTTCGTCCGGCGGCGGCAGACATCACGACCACCGAAAAATTTCAGGTCGGACTGGAAAAACAGAAAGCGGGCGATTACGTCGGCGCCGCCGACAGCTTTCTGGACGCGGAATTTCTGGCCAGGGACATAAACATGAAAGCCGAAGCCGCCAAAGAAGCCATGAAGTGTTACCGGAAAGCCAATCTGCTTTATAAAGAATTCACGATTATCGAAAAACTCCTGAACTCCTATCCGGCTGAAGTCGATTTCGGCAAGCTCGTTGAACGGGAGTACGAAATCTGCGATAAATATTTAAAAGGGCACCGCGACCCGGAGTTCTGGTCGTTACGCTGGATTCCCTGGCTTACGGGGCCGGACAGAAGTGAGGAAATGCTGAGAAAAGCCCTGAAGCATGCCCCTTTCGCGGCAACTGCGCCGCAGGCGAAACTGCGTCTCGCCGTACTCCTGATCGAAGACAGCAAAACAGAAGAAGCCCTTGGGGAACTGCGCGAACTGATCAAGAACTATCCCAAATCGGAATACTGTAAATCCGCGTATCTCGAACTCGGCAACGCATTGTTTCAATTGTCCATGATCGGTGACGGCGACGGCAAATATAACAGTGAGGCGTTGAGCGTTTTCCAGAAATTCATAAAGACTTATCCCAAGGCCGCGGAAATCGAATGGGTCAATAAATGCCTGCTGCGCTCAAAGGATATTCAGGCTGAACGTTTACTCGGAATCGCCAAGTTTTACAAGCGGATCGGCCGTACGGCGCCGGCGGAACGTTATTTAAACGACATCCTGGTGCAGTATCCCGATTCCCAATCCGCGGCCGCCTCCGAGGAAATACTCGCCCAACTGGATAAATCATATACCCCGGAAGGTTTTCGTCCGGAACTGAAAAGCCGCTACCAGAAATACGATGTAATTCCGATCCCGAGCCAGAAATCGAAAATTATCATCGTGCCGGAAAACAGTAACGGCAAATATCTTTTCCCGATCAGGGATCTGGGAATTCAAAAACGGAACAGCGATAATGAATAACAACACGAAATCAAGATTCTTGCTTCTTTGTACGGGCTCCGTACTGTTTGTAATGCTCAGCGGCTGCGGCTATCGTTTCGGGCATATCATGCACCCTCAGGTAAAATCCATCGCCGTTGCCCCGGTTACAAATGAAACTCTGGTATACAACGCTTCTGCGTATCTCAGGAACAAGCTCACCGAGGCTTTTATGCGTGACGGCGCCCTCGAAGTAAAATCGCTGCGGGAAGCTGACTGTATAATTTACGTCCGGGTTGTTGATGTCAACTATCGTGAAACCACCCCGGCGAGTTATGATGATGAAATCACCTACCGTCCAATGGAATGGCGTATCTGGATGACGGTTGAATTTACCGTAATTATTCCGGGTAATAAAGAACCGCTTATCAAGCTTCAGGAAGTTACTGCAGACGCACTTTTCCAGGTGCAGGCTGACTTTTTCGTCAACCGTCAGCGCGGGATAGAACAATGTTCGTGGCATGTCGCCAGAAGGGTCGTCCAGCAGGTTACTGAAGCGTGGTAGAACCTAATCATTTATGCATGAATAAATCTTAGGAATAAGATATTTCAGAACCGAAGCGGTGGGAATGGCAAAGATCATTCCGGTTATACCCGCAAAAATTCCGCCCAGCAAGACTACGATAATCGTTTCCAGAGTCGTCAGGCCGAGTGATTCGCCGATAACCGCAGGATAAAGAAAAAGCTGTTCGACAATACCGTTCCAGGTAAGATAGGTACATACGATCAGGAGCAGCTGCATCATGGTTACGTCATCGCCGGCGGCGAGCGTTACCAGCACTGTCAGTCCGGCGCTGGCAATCGGCCCGATATACGGCAGCAGTATTCCGCACGCCGCGATCAGACCTAAAACCAGCGCATAAGGAACCCCGATAAAATAAAAAGCGGTAGTATAAATGACCGCGTCAATGGACATTAAGGTCAAATACCCTTTGAGCCAGGTCCTGAGCCGGTTGATAACCTGGGAAATGATTTCCTGGGCCTGGAAAATGGTGTTTTCAGTAGCCCCCGGCAGCCATTTATTGTTGAAAACGGTTCTTACCAGGTATTCACTCCGGAGTTTTTTCTGATTCTTTCCATCATGGATGAAGGCCGCCATTTTGGACAGGAACAGGGAAAAGAAGAAGATCGCCAGCAAAGTATTCAGGAGAAAACTGATCAGGGAGGACAATATCCCGGCGGTAAACGAAAACACCCCGCCGGATTTTTTCAGGGCGGCGGTCAGCAGTTCCTTCTGAGTTCCGGGGTCGTTAAGAACTTTACTGGTCTGTTCTACGCACCAGTTCACCAAAGGCAGCTTTTTGAGTTTTGGTTTGAGGTCTTCCAGATTTACCAGCACCCTTTTTACATAAGAAATCTCAGCTGAAGATTTTTTTTCCGGTTCCCTGTCCGCTTTTTTTTCTGATCTGTTTTCAGAGCTTTCCCGGATTTCGGTTTCAGTACCGGTTCCGTCTTCGCCGACGGCAACGTTAACCCGCTCCGTCTTTATATTTTTATTCATCCAGAGTTTTATCGAGGTGCCGACTCCGGCCAGATAACTGGCGGAGATACTTAAAAACAGGGTTACGACCGCGATCATGATAAGCACAAAAGAACCGACCGTAAGCGTGGTCGCTTTGGCGACCATGGCCTGACGTTTGCGGCGTTCAAGTTCCTCATGCGTATATTCGGGCTGAATTTTACCGTGCCGTACCGATTCGGATATGGTTTTAAACGGTTTGCCGAGGCAGGTGAAAAACTTAAAAAACTTTGAAAATATACCGTTGCCGGCAAGTTTGCGTTCATAAAATTTTTCCAGCGGCAGAAATACATAAGCGAGTATCAGGCCGAACAGCACTGATTTAAGCAGGGTTGCGGTCAGAATAAATACCCCTATGACAATCAGGGCGACCAGGATCCCCGCCCCTGATTTAAGCAGACGGTTCTTGGCCTTATTATTCTTTTCGATCTCCGCTTCGAGCTCGCTCAAGGCAGTTTGGGAAATTCCAAGCCTGACGGCGACAGCGGCGACAATCTCTTTCTGTTTTATGCTGTAATCGTCATCGGCCAGGCCCAGGGAAATAAGAGAATGCAGAAGATTCATTTTCTGTTCTTCACCGAGCTCCTTAAGCAGGTCGCAGGCCGTACTTATATCAATCTTTCTCGGGCTTTTCAACTCGGCAACCAGTCTGGCTATCTGGTGACGACTGTAGTCCCGCTCAAGTATCTTCTCAAAATACTCGATTTCAGTCTCATCAGCGGGACCGTCCGCCCAAAGTACGGCTTTTAACAGGGAAATTATCGCATTGCTGGTATCGTCGCCGGCATCATAATCATAAACTAAATGAACAATAGAAGAAAAAGCCTTACCGGCCGGCTTTTCGAAAAGCAGCTTCAACCAGTTATTCTTTTTCTGCAGGTATTGTTTCATTACCAGTTATCAGTATTTCATTTTCAATTATCAGTTGCCGGTCTGGCGACCGGCGCTCCCGGCTTTTTTTCCATTCGATGTTCGATATTCAATTATTTCAAAGTACCGTAACCTGGCGTTTCCCGGAAACGACTTTACCGCAAACCGCCGCCTTGAATCCGGCTTCAGAGCAGATTTTCAAGGCTGTTTTCGCCTGTTCCGCTGGCACAAACCAGACCATGCCGATTCCCATATTGAACACCCGGTACGCCTCGACCGGACCGATCCCGCCTTTTGCGACGATCAACTTAAAAATCGGGGGAACGGGCAAAGCGTTCTTATCAAATACCACATCAACGTCTTCCGGCAAAACGCGGGGGACATTGTCATAAAGCCCGCCGCCGGTGATATGCGCCATGCCGTCAAGGTCAAGTTTTTCAGAAGCGAGAGCCCGGCTGATTGCCGGCCAGTAACAGGTATGCGGTTTCAGGAGAGCTTCTCCGATGCTTTCCCCGCGCAGTTCTTCAGGAGTGCTGTGAACGGTATAGCCGCACTGCTTGAAAAGCACTTTCCGCGCCAGGCTGTAACCGTTTGTATGCAGGCCGTTTGAAGCCAGACCGATTGCCGCATAACCGGCTTTGATCTTTTCCCCGGTAATTAAGCGGTCTTCTTCAACAAGCCCGGAAATAACCCCGACCAGGTCGAAATCATTCCCGTACATACCGGGCATTTCGGCGGTTTCGCCGCCGAGTACGGCACAGTTTGCGGTTTTACAGGCGTCGGCTATGCCTTCGAGTACCTGCTCATAAAGCGGGCTCCGAAGTTTCCCGATACCGATATAGTCCATAAAAAAGACCGGTTCCGCGCCCTGGACGGCGATATCGTTGATACAGTGATTGACGATATCATAGCCGATAGTATCGTATTTTTCCATCATCATGGCGACCATCAGCTTGGTGCCTACCCCGTCAATGCTGGAAACCAGCACCGGATTTTTATATTTTTTCAGGTCGATCCGGAACATGCCGCCGAAACCGCCGATCGGGGCGAGCATTTCGGGGCGGCGGGTATCGGATATTTTTTCCTTTACCCGTTTAAGCAGATTCTGTGCAAGGTCAATATCCACGCCGGCGTCTTTATAGAGGTCGCTTTTTACTTCCGTGCTCACTTCCAAGGTCCTTAATTTGCTGACAATTGTTTAAAATTATTGTTTAAATAAACTACTATATAAAAGATATTTTACAAGTCCGCCTCCCAACAAGTTTGGATTTGCCGCTTTGCAGTTCGGAGAGTTGCTAACCGTTCGCAAATACTGAGAAGTTTATTCAGGCAACGAAGCCGACGATCGGTCGCGTCCCTAACGTCGGTTTCGTTATATTTTTATTTTTTTGACTTTTGAGGCGCTTGGGACGCTTGGGACTTTGAGGTTAAATTCAAAAGTCTCAACCGTCCCGGGAGTCCCAATCGCTGTCAAGCAAGACTTTTGTCAGCCTCGTCTTTCCGGTTCTTCTGTATCATTAGTCGGGATTTTTTCGGGAAAAACATTTCAAAATCCCGTAACTTGTGCTATTTTAGGAACTTTGCTGAATTTGCTGTTAAATAATACTTGTTCTGCCATGGAGCTTTAATATGAATGATATTGAAATGCCGAAAGCATACGAGCCGAAGGATATTGAAAATAAGTGGTATCCTCTGTGGGAACGACGCGGCTATTTTCACGGGAAACCGAATCCTGACAAGAAACCTTATTCGATCGTCATTCCGCCGCCGAACGTGACCGGGATCCTCCATCTTGGGCATATCCTCAACAATACGCTGCAGGATATCCTGATCAGGTGGCGCAAAATGCAGGGATACGAAGTCAGCTGGTTTCCGGGCACCGATCACGCCGGGATCGCTACGGAAAGCAAAGTGGAAAAAACGCTGCGTGAAGAGGGAAAACCCGGCCGGGACGAACTCGGCAGAGAGGAATTTATCAAAAAAGTCTGGGAATGGCGCGAAGAATACGGCGGGACGATCATTAAACAGCTCCGTAAACTCGGTACCGCCTGCGACTGGGAACGCGAACGCTTTACCATGGACGAAGGTTTAAGCTATGCGGTGCGCAAAGTGTTTGTCGATCTTTACAACAAAGGCTATATATACCGCGGCCGGCGGATGATCAACTGGTGCCCGGTAGCGAAAACCGCGCTTTCGGACGAAGAAGTCGTTTATAAGGAAGTTGACGGCAAGTTTTATCATTATAATTATCCCTTGTCCGACGGTTCCGGGGCGCTCCAAATCGCGACTACCCGCCCTGAAACCATGTTCGGCGATACCGCCGTGGCCGTACATCCCGACGATGAACGTTACAAACATTTGATCGGCAAAACTGTCGATCTGCCTTTGACCGACCGGAAGATCCCGGTTATCGCCGATGAACACGCCGACCCGGAAAAAGGGACCGGCTGTGTCAAAATAACTCCCGGACACGACCCGAACGACTTTATGGTCGGCCTGCGCCATAATCTCGAGGTTGTTTCGATCATGAACGACGACGCTTCGCTGAACGCCGGATGCGGGCCGGAGTTTGCAGGACTTGACCGTTTCGAGGCCAGAAAGAAATGCGTCAGAATGCTTGAGGAACAGGGACTGATGGTAAAGATCGAGGATATCAAACACGCTGTGGGCTATTCCGAACGCGGCGATGTGCCGATCGAGACTCTCGTCAGCGCCCAGTGGTTCTGCAATATGAAAGAACTTTCCAAACCGGCCATTGAGGCGGTTAAAAGCGGAAAGATCAAATTTTATCCCGACCGCTGGAGCAAAACTTACGACCATTGGATGGAGAACATTCAGGACTGGTGCATCAGCCGCCAGATCTGGTGGGGACACCGTATACCGGCATGGTATAATAACGATACGGATGAGATTTACGTCGGGATGGAAGCCCCGGCGGAAGGTTCATGGAGACAGGAGGAAGATGTCCTCGATACCTGGTTCAGCTCCTGGCTTTGGCCGTTTTCGGTTATGGGCTGGCCCGAAAAAACCGACACTTTAGAATATTTCTATCCGACCACCGACCTGGTTACGGGACCGGATATAATCTTTTTCTGGGTCGCCAGAATGATCATGGCCGGCTGCGAATTCATGGGCGATATTCCGTTCCGCAACGTTTACTTCACCAGCATTATCCGCGATGAGAAAGGCCGCAAACTCAGCAAATCTCTGGGCAATTCGCCAGACCCGCTGGATGTTATCGATACTTACGGCGCCGACGCGCTGCGTTTCTCGATTATTTATATCGCCCCGATCGGCATGGATATCAGGTACAGCAATGAAAAATGCGAACTCGGCCGCAATTTCGCCAATAAATTATGGAACGCCTGCCGCTTCCGTCTCATGCAGGGGCCGGTAACTCCCGGTTTCCGCGATTTGTCCGGGCTTGACCACAGCCTGCTTACTCCGGATGAAAAATGGATCATTTCCTGGACCAACGAAGCCATCATAATGACGAACAAGGCGCTGGAGGACTTTCGTTTCCACTATGCGGCGCATTCGATCTATGAGGTGGTCTGGAGTACCTTCTGCGACTGGTTTATCGAAGCCTCGAAAGTACGTCTGCAGGGCAGCAAAGAAGAAAAACAGCAGGTCTTGCAGGTGCTCGATTTCGTCCTGTTCAAGATCCTGCGCCTCCTGCATCCTTTCATGCCGTTCATTACTGAAGAACTGGCGCACCAGATGGGCTTTTTAAACGATGAACAGACGATCATGCACGAACGCTATCCTCGGCCGCTGACCGACCTGGAAATTCCGTCCATTATGGAAAAAGACCATGACCTGCTTGACCTGGTTGAGGCCAAATTTCAACTGGTGCGCGCCGGGCGCGCCTTGCGCGCCAATTACGGTATTCCCGACGGCAAAAAAATAAACTATTTTATCAAAGCTATTGATGAGATTAATTCCGATTTCCTGAAGAATGAAACAGATTCGCTGAAAATTCTCCTCAGAGCTGAAAATATTGAAATTTCGCTTGAAGATTATGATGTTGCCGGGCGCGGTGCGGCTCCTTCGCAAATCGCTAACGCCGGCACTATTTACCTGCCGCTCAAAGGGCAGATTGATATTGAAGAGGAGCTTGGGAAACTCAACAAGCAGAAGAAAAAGCTTGAAGGCTGGATAAAAGGTTCGATGGCAAAGCTTTCCAACGAGAAGTTCCTGAACAACGCGCCGGAACAGGTAGTCAG
>JAQUOK010000024.1 GCA_028717165.1 Victivallaceae bacterium
GCAGTAAATTACCAGTAATTCAACGGAATGATCTTTCCGGAGAATAAACTCCAGTGAATACTGGCAGGAACCGCATTCCCAGAAAAGATAAAACGAATGCGGTTCTTCGTTCTTGCGACAGCAGCAGTAATTCCTGATTTCAAGCAGAGTCTCGCCTAATTCCGTCAACGGCTCACAGGATTTGCCGGGCAAATCCATCGAAACACAGCCGTCAGGCGAATGTATTTCTATTTGAAGCCTGCCGTCATTAACCTCTTTTAAGCTTATGATAGAGTTTTCTTCCATCAGCCCCCCTTGCTGCTTTAAAAGCTGAAACGGCCCCGTCTCTGTTTTTCACGGAGACGGGGCCCGTTACTTATACTCTTTCTTTGGCTTTATAGTGAGTGTGAAGCAGTTTATGGGACATTTTGCCCAATGGTTCTTTAAGGAATTCCTTGTAAAGTTCCTGAACCGCCGGATTCTGGTGGGATTTACGCAGTTTCCGGCCTTCGTCTTCACGGTAGATGGCTTCAATCCTGGCCAGGCGGGTGTTGTTGTCAGTGAAACGCGGTTGACCGCCGCCGCCGATGCAGCCGCCCGGACAGCACATTACTTCCACAAAGTGATATTCGGCTTCACCGCTTTTTATTTTCTCAATGACTTTTTTGGCGTTGCTCAATCCATGCGCCACCGCCACTTTCACTTCTACGCCTTCCAGGAAAGACCATTCGGGCAGGAGCCCTGTCAGTTTTACGGAAGCTTCCTTGACGCCTTCGAGTCCGGCAACCGGGGTGACATGCAGTTTGGGGAACGGAAAATCTTTACCGGTCACGATTTCGTAGACCGTACGCAAAGCAGCTTCCATAACCCCGCCGGTGTTGGCGAAGATGTCGGCCGCTCCGGTTGAAATACCCAGCGGCGCATCCATTTCGGAATCCGGCAGCGAATTGAAGTCGATTCCGGCCTGTTTGATCATTTTGCCCAGTTCGCGGGTAGTCAGCACGATATCGACGTCGGTAACCCCGCTGGCAGCCATTTCCGGGCGTTGCGCCTCGAATTTTTTAGCGGTGCAGGGCATAATTGAAACGACTACGATATCTTTGGGGTCTTTACCTATTTTCTGAGCGTAGTAGGTTTTGGCGACCGCCCCGAACATCTGTTGCGGCGACTTGCAGGTGGAAAGGTTGTCCAGGATTTCCGGGTAGAAGGATTCCGCATAATTGATCCAGCCCGGCGAACAGCTCGTGAACATAGGCAGCGCCACTTTCCTGTCTTTATCGACCAGCGCTTTTTTAAGCCGGGTCAGCAGTTCAGTGCCTTCCTCCAGAATAGTCAGGTCGGCGGTGAAGTTCGTGTCGAACACGGCATCGAAACCGATATTGCGCAGCGCGGTGGTCATCTTGCCGGTAACCAGCGTTCCCGGCGGGTTGTCGAAACATTCGCCGAGAGCCGCGCGGATTGCCGGGGCGGTCTGGACGATGACGAATTTATCGGGATCGTCCAGCGCTTCCCATACTTCCTCGACCTGGTCGCGTTCTGAAATGGCGCCTACCGGGCAGATAGCCGCGCATTGTCCGCACTGGACGCAGGTTACTTCGGAAAGCGGGTGGCAGAAAGCCGGCCCGATATAGGTTTCATAACCGCGGCCCTGCGGGAACAGGGAACCGACGCCCTGGATTTGTCCGCATACTTGAATGCAGCGGCGGCAATTTATGCATTTGGCCGAATCCCTGACCAGCGCCGGCGTGCTGACGTCAAAATGGCGTTTGGCTTTTTCGCCGGGGTAGGGCACCCGTGTGATTCCGAGGTCGCCTGCAAGTTTCTGCAGTTCGCAATCATTATTGCGGTCGCATACCTGGCAGTCGCCGTCATGTTCCGAAAGCAGCAGTTCCACCACGCTTTTGCGGGCTTTGCGGATTTCCCGGGTGTTGGTGAAAACATGCATCCCTTCGCTCACCGGCATCGAACAGGCGGTGACCGGGTCCTTGAAGCCTTTTACTTCGACCAGGCAGACGCGGCAGGCGCCGACAGGTTTGCATCCTTCCAGATAACACAGGGTTGGAATTTTCATATCGAGTTTTTTCGCCGCGTCGAGAATTGTCGCTCCTGCCGGAACTTCCACTTCAATATTGTTTATCGTTAATTTAGGCATTTTCAACTCCTCAATAAGCTTTTATTTACCGTAATCGCAACGCAGGCAGCGTTTAGCCTGCCGTATTGCCACTGCTTCGCTCCATGACATTTCGACTTCATCGAAATTGCAGCGGCGCCGTTCCACGGAGATAAGCGGTTGTTTTTCCCGCGGATAAGGCACGGGGTCGGCTTCCGGATCGAACAGCGTGTCGAGTTCTTTTTCTTCGCGCCAGAACGCGTGTTTTTCGCCGGTCAGGAATTCATCCATGCCGGCTGCGGCTCTTTCGCCCGCGGCCACGGCCTCGATTACCGAGAACGGCCCGGTAACGGCGTCGCCTCCGGCAAACACCCAGTCGACGTTGGTTTGTCCGGTCAACGGTTTTGCCTTGATATAATTCTGCGGCGTAAGCGTAACTTCGGAGGCGCCGAGGAATTTGTCGGCTTCGGAAGCCTGGCTGATCGCAGCGATGATCTGGTCGGCTTTAATCGTGAACGCGGCTTCGTTCGATTCGTCAGGACGTCTGCGTCCGGACTTATCAAAGTCGCCCAGCTTCATTTTGTGGCAGACTATGCCGCTTACTTTGCCGTCTTTCGACAGGATTTCATCGGGGGCGGTAAGCATCACCATCTTAACTCCTTCGTGTTCCGCTTCCTCGATTTCTTCCGCATAGGCGGGCATCTGTTCGCGGGTGCGGCGGTAGAGCAGGGTAACTTCTTCGGCTCCCAGGCGCAGCGCCGTCCGGGAAGCGTCGACCGCGGCATTGCCGCCGCCGATGATAACGACTCTTTTGCCGACCGGTACGGAACCGCGGATATTGTATTCACGGAGGAAATCAAGCGCCTGGGTTACGCCGTCGGCCTCTTCGCCTTTGAGTCCGAGTTTTATGCTGGCGGAAGCGCCGGTAGCGATGTAAACGGCTTCATAGCCCTGTTCCTTCAGATTGTTGAGCGTGAAATCCCGGCCGAGTTTTTTGCCGGTTTCAATGGTTACGCCGAGCTGTTCGATCATACGGATCTCACGCGCCAGGATTTCGCGCGGCAGACGGTACGCCGGAATTGCCTGGACGAGCATGCCGCCGGGCCGGAGTTCCGTTTCGAACACGGTCGGTTTATAACCGAGGCGGGCCAGGAAGTAGGCGCAGGAAAGGCCGCTGGGCCCGGCGCCGACGATCGCGATTTTGCGGGCGGCGTTTTTGTCGTTTTCCAGTACTTTGGGTACCTGGATGGTAATTTCCTGATCTACCATGAAACGCTTGATCCCGCGGATAGCCAGCGGGGCGTCCAGAGTTGCGCGGCGGCAGCGGCTTTCGCAGGTATGGTAACAGACGCGGGCGCAGGCCGCGGCGAACGGGTTGCGTTCACGGTGCAGTTTCAGGGCTTCGGCATAACGCTTTTCGGCGACCAGCGATACGAATCCCGGTACGTCTACGCCTGCCGGACAGCCGCTCTGACATGGAGCGCGCACCAGGCCAGCGCAGATTCCGGGAGTACATTTTTTCTCACGGATATGGGTTTCATATTCATCGCGGAAGTAACGAATGGTGGCCAGCACCGGGTTCGGGGCGGTTTTGCAAAGTCCGCACAGGGCGGTTTTCTTGATCATTTCCCCGAGTTCGACCAGTTTTTCGATATCGCCTTCTTCGCCTTGTCCGGAGCAGATGCGTTCGAGCATTTCCAGCAGGCGTTTGGTTCCGACCCGTCCGGGAGTGCATTTGCCGCAGGCTTCCTCCTGGGTAAACTCAAGGAAGAAACGGGCGACGTCCACCATACAGGTATTGTCATCCATGACGACCAGTCCGCCGGAGCCCATTATCGCGCCCAGGTCGGAAAGCGATTCATAATCGACCGGGACATTCAGGTGCTGTTTCGGGATACACCCGCCTGACGGTCCGCCGATCTGGGCGGCTTTGTATTCGCGCCCGTTCGGGATGCCGCCGCCGATGTCGTAAATAATTTCCCCCAGGGAAGTCCCGACCGGAACTTCGATGAGGCCGACGTTATTGAGATTGCCGGTGAGGGCGAAAATTTTAGTTCCTGGGGATTTCTCGGTGCCGAGTTTCCGGTATTCATTTGCGCCGTCGCGAATGATCATAGCGATTGAACCGAGGGTTTCGACATTGTTGAGAACCGTCGGTTTGTCCCAGAGGCCTTTATGCGCCGGGAACGGCGGCCGCGGAGACGGTTCACCGCGCTTGCCTTCAATGGAACGCATCAGCGCGGTTTCTTCGCCGCAGACGAAAGCTCCGGATCCCTGGGCTATATCTATATTCAGACAGAAATCGGTGCCGAGAATGTTGTCGCCCAGCAAACCGTATTCATGACATGACTTGATTGCGGTCTGCAGCCGGCGCAAAGCCAGAGGATATTCCGCCCGGCAGTAAACGTAGCCTTTGGTCGCGCCGATGGCCCGTGCTGCGATCATCATGCCTTCAAGCACGGCATGCGGATCGGATTCCAGCAGACTGCGGTCCATGAACGCGCCTGGATCGCCTTCATCGGCGTTGCACAATATATACTTCTGGTCGCCGTGGGCATTGCGGCAGAACTCCCATTTCATGCCGGTCGGGAAACCGGCGCCGCCGCGGCCGCGCAGACCGGAATTTTTCACTTCCGCGATGATTTCCTCAGGCGTGAGATCATACAATGCCCGCGCCAGGGCCGAATAGCCTCCGGTTCCGATATATTCATCTATTGATTCGGCGGCGATGCGTCCTTTGTTGCGCAGGACTTTGAGTTCCTGCTTGGCGAAGAACGGAATATCCTTGAGAAAAGGTATGGGGTTATCGTTGTTTACGTCCCGGTACATCAGACGTTCGACCGGCTTGCCGGCGAGCAGGTGCCGGGTGACGATGTCGGAAGCGTCTTCGGGTTTGACTTTCTGGTAAAAGTAGCCGCCGGGATAAATCACCATGATCGGGCCGGCCGCACAGAAACCGTTACAGCCGGTCTGGACTATTTCAGCCTTGCTCCGGGAATACTGCTTTCCCGATTTTGAACCGGGGCAGGAATCGGTATGAACGGTGACTTTTTCATCCAGGCCGTGTTTGCTTATTTCACTTTCCAGAGCCGCTTTGACTTTTTCCGAACCGGACGAAATGCAGCTGGTTCCCATACAGAGCATTATATCGAATTTGCCGTCGGCCGAACTGTTGGCGGGGCCGGACATGCTGCGCAGGGACATGCGGGCTGCCGTTTTTTCGCGAATAGAGGAGAGGTCCTTGCGATTCTGAATAATCTTTTTCTTCATTGTAATTCTCCTTCGGTATCTTCGGATGATTTGTATTCGGCAAGCAGATCCGCGATTTTGGACGGTTTGACCCGCTGGTGGACTTTTTCATTGACCAGGATTACCGGAGCCAGGCCGCAGGCGCCGAAACAGCGTCCGACTTCCAGGGAAAACAGGCGGTCTTCGGTGGTCTCACCGACGTCGATCTTCAGTATCTTCTTGAGGGAATTCAGGACTTCTTTTCCGCCGCGGACGTAACAGGCCGTGCCAAGGCAGACCCGGATCAGGTATTTGCCTCTGGGATGTGTGGAGAAAAAGGAATAAAAACTTACGACTCCGGCAACTTCACTGTAAGGTATGTTCAGGTCTTTACTGATATACTTCAGAACTTTTTCCGGCAGATAACCGAACAAGACCTGCGCAATCTGCAGTATCGGAATCAGGTTTCCGGGCTTACCGTGATATTCATTCAATGTTTCGTCCAACCGTGCGAAAAGTTCACTTTCGGGAACTTCCGCTCCGCACGTACAGGTACAACACTCTTTGTCCATCTAAAACAACCCCCCTTGTTTTGGAAACTTTGCAAAGTTTCATAGAATATTTCATTAGTGGAAAGAACACCGGCGGATTTAATCCGTCTTAGATGCTATGAGATAAAAAGTTCCCCCTCTTTTGGAAATCTTTTTATACACGTAGCCGTTTCTTAATATAGCATTGAAAAAAATCGAGGTCAATACGTTTTTAAACTTTTTGATAAAAAAATATTAATATTTTATGTTCAGAGGATAAAAAAGGCGAAAAAACCAGGTTATATTGGTAGTGAAAATTGTAAAGAAAAACCACGCCCGAAGGACGAGCCCATGTTTTGGTTAGGACAACCAAGGGTAGGGCGATTTCTCCGAAAGCGCCGCGCCTCAAAACGGACGGCTATGCGGCCTGAAGGCGGTACTACAAACACGTAATCGGCAATTTCAAACGAAGCTTTTTATTTTCTCTTCACAGACCTTTTCAGTGGTTGCCTGAAGCAGTTTGACGCGCTCGGCGAGATATTTGAGTTCTTCCCCGGTGATTTTATACTCCATATCGTAACGGGCTTCCACATAGGCGCGTTTCAGTAAATCGAACAAATCGTTTTCCTTTTGCGTCTCTCTCGGAAATATATCCTTGAATTCATCGCTTAATGTCTGTGCCCTGATGCCCAGCTTTTCCAGGTCGTGGAGTTTAGGCTTGTAGCCGGTAAAGTCAAAGATACTGTGGTATAAAAACGTTCCGCCGCCTGATGAAGTTCAAACGCGGCTTTTTTATAACTACCCCTTTTAAAAGCATTTTCAAAATCAATATAAAACTCATTCGCGCTTTCAAACCAATTATCGAAATCCTTCTGCGCGTAATATTTGCGCTCCTTGATACTTAGTTCTTTTATCTCCGGCAGTGGAACGCGTCCGGACGAATAAAGCATAATGCCTTCCTGAACAATATCGGCGAAAAAGTAGAAGCCTTTATTTACGGCTCTTTTGAATGCCCAGACGCTGTGGAGGATCATACTCAAATCGGTACGCACTCCGAGACTCCGGGCTTTTTTAGCGATCTTTTCCTGAAAATTGTTACGTTCGTACTTGCGTGGGTCCTTAATGACGATCAATATGTCGTAGTCGCTTTTGTATTCGTAAACAATACCGTCTTTGCCGATATATCTGTCCTCGACCCAGTCGCCGCTGGCGTAACTGCCGAACAGGATCACGAAATCGGCATCGACTTTTTCCGTAATGACTCCGGTAAGCGTCTTAAGCTCTTCCTGCTTATGTTCCGGCAAATGTGACAGAGATTTCTTCATGCTGGAAATATATCGCCATCTTACAGATTGACAAAGCCGTTAAAAAAAGAAAATACGGATTTTTATGCCTTATGGTAATCCGTCAGACGGTTTATTTGGAGGAAAAGGAGAAATTTATCCCGGCAAACATGCCGGGATAAAGGCGGGCTATTTTTTTAACTGGGAGCGCCGGTCGCCAGTCCGGCATACGCTAAAGTTAATATGTTTCTTCTCGATTATGATTTACGATTTTTATGACCTGGCCGTATTTTCAAGTATCTATTATGTTATGAACACATGACGCCCGAGAATGCCGGACTGGCGACCGGCGCTCCCGGGATGTCATATTATCAGCGGTCCTTTCCGCAGAAGGCGCGGAAGGAGTTTGAGGAGCAAAACGCTCCTCAAATAAAAGCAGGCGCAGGGACTCCGATTACGCCTTATGTCGATTTAACTTTTCCAGACGGGGCTTCCAATTTCAAACCGTGACAAATTGTCACGGCTTCGCTTCCTTCCTGCTTAAGCTGTTGTTAACTTCCGCCAAGGGTGCGACTATGATATGATGTTAAATTTTTATAATGTACCAGAGGATAATTATACGTTTGTAGTACCGCCTTCAGGCGGAACAGGCAACGTTAATTAACGGGATAGTTCCACTTAAAAGCGGTACTACAAACCAGAGACAATAAAAATATTAAATTTCTCAGACTAAACGCCGGTTTTCGAGAAGAACTTAGAATACCGTTAGTTTAACATCATATCATAGTCGCACCCCCGCCAATATCCACAAACATATGCGTTGTCCTGTTTGATGATGAATGCAATGTTGCGAAATTTTACCAGGCGATGAGTTTTACCAGTTTTTGGGGTACGAATTTGGGGATCAATGAGCAAAGTTTGAGCCTTTCCTCATGGTTTATGTAGATGACCCAGCCGACCAGCATGTAAACCGTTCCGGTGGCGGAGGCGGCAAGGAACAGCCACCAGAAGTTCCAGCGCCAGAGAGGAGTAACCATATGTGTGAAATAAGCGGCAGTCAGGGTTATCGGCGTTGCGAAGAGCATTACCGGCAGATATACTTTCAGGAGGTAGGGCAGGGGACTGCTGCCGCTGTGGCGGGCGGCCAGCGGGAATATTATCATCAGGCTGATTATGACATTGGGAATAAGCGTTCCCAGAGCAACTCCTAGTATTCCCATTGTTTTGATGAAAATAATACTCAATACTATATTGGAGATGCTTTCAGCGACTGCAATTTTGGTGATCAGGCGGTGATGTCCGGTCATCAGCAGGAAATGCTTGGCGGTATCCCGGAAAATTATCAGGATAAACATGGAACTTATAAGTATGTATGAAAGCATGATGGTAGTTTCATCGGTGACTTTCAGCCATTTATACAAAATAGGCCGGACCAGAGGGATGACCGCCGCGAAAACCCCGGTGCAGATGAAAACGGTTATGCGCGTACTGTGAAACATCATATATTCCAGTTTATGCTTATCCCCGGATTTGTGCAGAATCGCGGCAATCGGTGCGAGATTGCCCTGAAATTGAGTGGAGGCCTGGCTGATGAGCTGCGGGATTTTGGTGGCGATGTGATACATCCCGACGCTGGTCATTCCGAGTGTTATACCCAGCAGAACCCGGTCGGTTTGAAAGATGATCATATCACATATAGTCAACAGGTAGGTAAAGAAACTGAAATCGGCGATGTACCTGATGGTACGGAGTTTGACATATCTCAGGCGAAATTTCAAACCGGGCATCAGACGGAAAGCCATTATCGCCATTGCGAAGTTACTCAGCAGGTTGATAACGGACGTGAATATGATCAAAGTCATCAGGGAGTATTCTGAATAGAAAATATACCAGACTCCGGCAAGCTCCACCAGCTTGTTGCCGATGATTACATAATTTCTCAGGTATGTCCGCTGCAGCCCCAGGAGAATGGTCGGAAAGACCCCGGTCGGAAAAACGGCGGCGATCCCGACCGTGAACAGGGCAAGCACTTTTTTGTAATAAACGATATTACGGATGTCGCGGCCGTTGGTTACTTTAAATACATATTCCAGGTTTAGAGATATTAAGAATCCGACTATTACGATTATCACCGCCATAAAGCAATAACCGAAAGCAATAGTCGAAACAATGCTGTTGAACTTTTCCATGTTGCCGGAAAAACTCGCCTCGGCGCTGTATTTTTCCACGGCTCTTCCGAAACCCAGGTCAAGGAGCAGGGAATACAGGGAACCCGCCCACAGCAGCGACCAGAAACCGTAGAACTCCAGTCCCAGTCCATTGAGCAGAATACGGGCAAGGAAGATAGAAGTGGCGAGTCTTGCCACCATTGCAATGTAATTGCTGACAGTGTTTCTTACCAGCCGTTTGCCGAATTTCAATTCCACGGTGTTTGTTTCTTCACTCATTTACGTTTTATCCCGCGTTTGAATTTCGTCCAGATCGAGATGCGGCGGCGGAGTCCGAATTTATGGATAAACACGCCCGGCCACTGTTCGCGGAAACAGATTTTTCCGCCGTTTTTATCGATGATGCCCTGGACAAGTTTCATGAATATCTCACGGTGCAGGTACATATTTCGCAGATACGCCTGGCGGATTTCATCGGGAACCAGGGCCGCGCTGATCATTTTATCCACTCCCGCCGCGACGGCTTCGGGAGAATCCTCCACGTAACAGAACGTTTCAGGGGGGAAAAGGTGTTCGCGCCCGCCCATATTGCGGGTGGTTACGGCGGGGAGGCCGCAAAGCATATATTCGGCGCTGACGAACATGGCGCCTTCTTCCGCGGAGAGGCACAGGCCCACTTTGGCGCTGTTGATATCACGGTAGATTTTGCCGGAAGGAACGCTGCAGTTCCATTTCGCCTGCGGCATTTTCGCCATTACGCTGTCGAAGTAATCTTTTTCAAGCGGACTTGTCCAGCCTATCAGACGCAGCGATTTAACATTTTTAGCCAGTTCCAGCCGCTTAAAGGGGCTTATGCGGGCTATGTAGACAGCGTCATAGAGTTTTGCGGCATTCGGCAGGATCGGATAAAGTTTTTCATCGATAAAGGCATTCTGATGGCAGAATACCGCATTCAGGCCATTGGCGCTGATGACTTCCTTTTCCCTGGGAGAGTTGCACAGGAATATGAATTCGACGCCGGGGCGCTTCTCCGCGAATTCGTTGATGACGTCAACTAATTCCCGGGCGCGTTCGGGGGTTTCCCGCTGCCAGCCGATCTGGACAAGTATATGTACCCGGTCGTATTCTCTGAGGCTTTCTACAAAAGCGTCCTGGGTGATTACGAAATCGTGCCAGTAAGTGATCAGGATCAGGGGCGTATGGTTGATGATATAGCATGGGAGATATGAAAATATCCGGTTTAACACCGCTATTGTCAGATTTTTAAGCATTCCTGCATCTCACTTGTTATTTATAATAACGACTTGGCCTAAGTTAGCATCTTTTTCGAAAATTGGAAGCAGGAAGGCGAAGAAAATTCAGACGCTTTGAATACTCCGCTCATGTTTCAGCAGTTTTTCCTTAAGCGCGGGGCCGCTGGAAAAACCGCCGATACGGCCGTCGGCGTTGATAACCCGGTGACAGGGGACGATGAGCGGAACCGGGTTTTTTGAGTTGGCTGTTCCGACTGCCCGTGAAGCTCCGGGATTGCCGATCACCCGGGCAATATCCCCGTATGAGCGGGTTTGTCCGCAGGGAATATCAAGAAGCGCTTTCCAGACTTTTTTCTGAAAATCGGTTCCCTGCAGGTCAAGCCGGATGTTGAATTGAGTTCGCTCTCCCCTGAAGTATTCTTCGATTTGTTTTATCGTGTCCGCGAAAAACCCATCGTTCAAAACCCAGTCGGAAGGAATTGCTGTTTTTTCGTCCGGGTTAAAGAAAAGGTTCGAGAGCCCGGCGGAACCGCCGGCTAAAATGATTTCACCGACCGGAGCTTTAAATTTTGTATAGTATTTCATCGCGTCAAAACGAATTCTCTTTGCCGGGGAATTCGCCGTTACGTGTTTCCAGACAGTACTGTTTAATGGCGTTGCCTATGACTTGGGAAATATCGGTGTAACGTTTGGCGTGTCTCGGGAGAAAATCACCTAGACCGAGCAGGTCGCCGAGCACCTGTACCTGGCCGTCGCAATGGATTCCGGCGCCGATTCCGATGGTCGGTATTTTGATCGATTCGGTTATCTGTTTGCTGACTTCGGCCGGAATGCCTTCGAGTACGACGCAGAACGCCCCGGCTTCTTCAACGGCTTTGGCGTCTTCCAGCAGAATTTTTACTCCTTCCGGGGTTTTTCCGGCGATCTTGTAACCGCCGGCCGCCAGCACCTGCTGCGGCAGCAGGCCGATATGTCCGATTACCGGGATGCCCGCGGTAACCAGGCGTTCGATTACGGCGACGGCGTAACTGCCGCCTTCGAGTTTGACGGCGTCGCAACCGGCTTCTTTGATATAGCGTCCGGCGTTGCGCAGCGCTTCCGAGCAGGATATCTGATAGCTCATGAAAGGCATGTCGCCGACAATAAAGGCGTCGGGAGCGCCCCGGCGGGCGGCACGGCAGTGAAACAATGATTCCTCGATGGTCAGCGGCAGGGTGTTTTCATAGCCGAGTATCGTATTCGCCATGGAATCGCCGATCAGGAGAAAATCGACCCCGGCTTCATCGGCAAATCTGGCGCTTGGGGCGTCATAAGCGGTTACGGCGACGATTTTTTCGCCGTTTTCTTTCATTTTACGAAAACTGCATACGTTTTTTTTCTTTTTTGCGTTCATGGCGTGACGTCCATATATAATTAACCGGGAACAGTTAATTTACTTGTTGAAACTTTTTTTTCAAACGGGTTTTGCAAATAAGTCCAGGCGTAGTACCTTTCCATAACCCTAAATATAAGAAGAATGATTAATGAAGAACAAAAGCAAGTTAAGACGGCATCATGAAATAAACAGAAAACGGAAACTTCGCAAGGCGGCTCAGAAAAAAGAAAAAGTCGTTCTGAATGGCAAAATTACTTTGACCGCCGGCGGCTTAGGTTTTGTAACTCCTCTCAATTCAGAATCCGAACCGGATGCAAAGGCACGGGATATATTTATTCCCCCGCAGTTCATCGGTTCCGCCATGAACGGCGATATCGTCGAGGTCGAAATTATACCTGACCGCGAACCCGCAGGACCCGACCGCGGTCCGGTCGGGCGCGTCACCGCCGTTATTGACCGGGCGCGGGATACGCTGGTCGGGAAGATCGTTGCCGGTCATAAAATACGCCCCGTAAATAAACGTATTACCGAGGATATAAGAATTTCCGGCAGCCTTAACGGCGCGAAACGCGGCGAATGGGTGAAGATCAAACTGCTTCACAATAAATCCGGCCGGACTCCGCACATGGGAACGGTAGTCGAACGTGTAAGCGAATCCGGCTCAATAAAGGGCGACCTTGACGCCGTCTGCAGCGAATTCGATTTGCCGCCCGCTTATACGCCGGAGGAAAACGAGGCGGCCGCCCGGATTCAGCCGCGCACAATAAAACGCATTGACCTGCGGAACCGGATTACCATTACTATTGACCCGTTTGACGCCAAGGATTTCGATGATGCCGTTTCCGTTGCCCCGACTGAAAACGATTCCGAACTGGAAGTGGGCGTTCATATTGCCGACGTAGCCGCCTGGATAGCACCCGGTTCCAAATGGGATAAGGCGGCTTATGACCGTTCGTTCACCTCGTATCTGCCCGGCCGGACTTTGCCGATGCTGCCGAAAACCCTGACCGCGGCCATCAGCCTGACCACGGACGGCGATTCGTCCGCCCATACGGCGCTGTTCACCGTCAACAGGCACAGCGGGAGAATAGTGTCCGCAAGGCGTTTCCACAGCATTATAAAGGTCGATAAACGCCTGAATTATGACGAAGTCCAGGAATATATCGACAAGGGCGTCAAAGGCGATGATTGGGACGCTGAACTTTGCGGCACGCTCGATACGCTGGTAAAAGTTTTCCGCAATATGCGCCGCAACCGTCAGCAGAACGAGGATTTTCTGATGATGGCGATACCGGAGACCAGGGTTTTGTGCGATGAGGACGCGGACAAGATCACCGGCATAGTCCATAAGGAACAGCGGGAGGCGGATCAGCTGATCGAGGAATTCATGCTGGCCGCCAACACCCAGGTCGCCATTGAACTGGCGGAACGCTCGATACCCGGGCTTTTCCGCGTTCATCCGGAACCGGACCCGGAAAAACTGGCGGAATTCTCTGAAATCGTCGTTGAAACTTTCGGCATCTATCCCGGAGATTTGAGCAACCGCGCCGTCTGCAACCGGTTTTTGAAAAGCCTGCCGGACGACCCGCGGAAACCGGCCATACTCGGAGCCTTTCTGCGTTCGATGGCGCGCGCAATTTATGAGGCGAAACCCGATCTGCATTTCGGGCTGGGCAAGACCCGCTACAGCCATTTCACCAGCCCGATACGCCGCTACAGCGATTTAATGGTGCATCAGCAGTTGTGGGAGAAGGAGGTTTCCGGCCCGATGCGTTCAAACCGCGACGCTGAAAAAATAGCGGAACACTGCACGGAAAAGGAAGCTAACAATGATGAAGCGTATTTTACCGCTAACGACCGTCTGAAACTGCGTTATCTCG
>JAQUOK010000025.1 GCA_028717165.1 Victivallaceae bacterium
TAGGAAATTGGTAGCGGGGGTTGGAATCGAACCAACGACCTTCAGGTTATGAGCCTGACGAGCTACCTCTGCTCTACCCCGCGGCATATTTTTTATTAAGGTAGTTAGTATAATCTCAAATATTGATATTGCAACCCCTCGAAAAATAAAAAAGATTACTTTTTTATGATTTCACGAACAGAAACCGACGAAATCAACCATTCCCCCTCGGCCAGTTGCAGTTCACAAGTCAATTCACGGTAATCGTTTATTGCTTTGCTGCTTTTGGTAACCCCATTAAGTGCCCCGGTAAAATCAACCGTCGCCGTTGTCGGAGAATTAAGCTTTATCTGAACATCATGCGCCGAAAACTTGACGTATTTGAACATCGTCCGACACCGCATTGAATTGGATGAAATCTGCTCCGGGCTGTAAGTCCCCGAAAACGCCGAAACCCCTATGTGAAAACGGCAGTTAGGCATGAAAAACTTTT
The DNA here is from genome assembly GCA_028717165.1 of Victivallaceae bacterium. GTDB lineage: Bacteria > Verrucomicrobiota > Lentisphaeria > Victivallales > Victivallaceae > JAHOYW01. The sequence goes on from JAQUOK010000025.1 coordinate 473, forward strand.
CCAGGCTTTTGCTTTTTATCAGCCCTGTGGATAATTTGTCGCCGGAAACCTTTGACGCGTCGGTCAGAAATTTTTCCAGCCGCATTGCTATTTGCTTTTCGGGAGAAGAGTTGTCGAAAAAATGCAGAACCGCAACGACGGCAAGCGCTAAAAACATAATCAGAACAACATCTTTTATATACTTTATATTTTTTACTATGAAATATCTTAAATACTTTACCATACAGGAACTCCGATAATACGCTTCTGACTGACTTCCCCGAACTGCTGGTTCTCTATCGGCATAGACCGGTTATCTCCAATAACATAGACATTACCGGGTTTTATGGTGCGCGGCGGCAGCAGGTTCCAGTCACAGGCTTTTTTCACATAATCCTCATTCTGCGGCTTCCCGTTCAGGTGTAAAACCCCATTCTTTATGAAAATCGTATCCCCCGGAAGCGCGACAATCCTTTTCAGCAGCGAAACGTTTTCGGTAAATCTGATAATCACAATGTCCCCCCTTGCCGGTTCTGAAAAAAGGTATTTACCGCGCCAGCAGAAAGTAAAACCCCGACGAAAATAGGTCGGTTCCATACTGGCGCCTTGTATGAAAAACGGGAGCAGGATAAAACCGAAAAGAACATAAGCGACAATGACAATGGTTATCAGGCGCACCAGAAGTGCGGCGTTAATCCGGGGAAGATAAAAATGCGTGATCGCTTCTGAAGCGGATTCCCCCCGATGCAGCCGCCAGCATTCCAGATAAAATTTTAATATTTTCTTAAACATTCCGTATAATAGCATGCTTTCCGGCGATAAGCCAGAAAATTTCACCGGCTTGCTATTTTTAATTTGAGAACGTAGATTATCATTAAGTTGAAAAAGGGCTTGAGATGGATGATAAACTGAAAAAAATCATGGAACAGCTTGATGGCGGGGAAATAGATATTTTTTCCGCACTGGCGCTGGCGGCCGGGAAAAACGGCATTGAAAATATGGATTTCGCCCGGATCGACCACGGCCGGAAAAAACGCTGCGGCTTCCCGGAATTTATTTATGGCGAAAACAAAACCGTCGGGCAACTGGAAAAAATAATCCCCGTAATTATGAACGAGGGAAGTCCGGTGCTGGTCACCCGGATTGACGCGGATAAGGGACGGATTCTCAAGGAAAAATTTCCGGAAGGGAAATTTGACGAAGCTGCCCGGGTTTTTATAATAAAACAGGACTCAGAAAAACACGGAAAAGTTATTATCCTGAGCGCCGGAACTTCAGACCTGAATGTCGCACTGGAAGCGAAATATACCCTGGAAAGCTGTGACGTCAGCGTATGCATGATTAACGACGTCGGCGTTGCCGGACTGCACCGCCTGCTCGGAGAAATGGAAAAACTCAAAAACGCCGATGCGATTATCGTCGTCGCCGGAATGGAAGGCGCCCTGCCGAGCGTCGTCGGCGGCATGGTAAGCTGCCCGGTTATAGCGGTTCCCACCAGTATCGGCTACGGCGCGGCGCTGAAAGGTTTTGCCGCCCTGCTCGGCATGCTCAACAGTTGCGCCAGCGGCGTAACCGTGGTCAATATTGATAACGGCTTCGGCGCCGCCTGCGCGGCCGCCAGGATAATTCACGGCAAAGTCAAAAACCGGATTGAATAAAAACGGAAGACTCCGTTAGCGGAAATTTTTATGCCGGCTTGCGTTTGAACAATTCAGAAAGGATATCCTCCGGAACCCGGAGCTTGCCGTAGCCTGTTCCCAGGGCGATATCAGGATGATGGCGGCCGTGATAGTCGCTGCCGCCCGCCCGGGCGATACCGAACTCCTGCGCCAATTCTTTTACCGTCTGCGTCTGCCGTTCGCTGAATTGCGTATAATATGCTTCTATGGCGTCCAGCCCGCCAGGAACCAGGTCTTTCAATATTTTCCGGCACCAGGTGCGCTCTCCGCTTTTACGGTAAATGGGATGCGCCCAGACAGCCAGACCGCCGGCCCGGTGAATTATGTCCATCGCGTCGAAAGGCGACGGCAGTGAGCGCGGAATGAAGGCGGGCGCGTCCCGTTTGAGCAGTTTTTCAAAAACGTCCTGAAAATTTTCGAAATCGTATTTTTTCAGGAGGTAATCCGCGAAATGCGGACGGCCGATTATTTGTCCGCCGTTAAGTTCCCTGATCGTTTCAATATCTATGTCATAACCTAAGGCGGTCAGTTTTTCAGCCATGCGTTCATTGCGTTCCCGCCGTTTGCGCTGGACATCGCTCAAAAAATTCAGAAGTTCAGGGTTTTTATGGTCGGGGAAAAGCCCGACAATATGAATTTCGCGGTTCGCGTAAAGCGTCGAAACTTCAACTCCCGGGATTGCCTGTATGCCGGGGTGTGCTTTTGCCGCCTCCAGAAAAGCCGGAATCCCGGCAACCGTATCGTGGTCTGTCAGCGCCAGGGCCGTCAGGCCGGCTTCCTCTGCCTTGTCCAACAGCTGCGCGGGCGAATCGGTTCCGTCCGACCAGGTGCTGTGGGTGTGTAAGTCTATAAAGTTCATATATGTAATGCCGGATGTTTCAAAAAAATTCCTTGCCGTTTGCCGGTTACTAACAGTAGTATTATTTTCATAACTAGTAAAGTCCGGGACTTGATTTTTTGGCGAATTATGCTATAATTGGCGCTTAGGTATTTTTATTATTAATTTTAACAATCAGTTTAAACAGGAGAACATTTATGTCCGTTTCTTGTTTGAAAGACCTGCCTGTTTTTTCTCCCAAAGAAAAAAAATATTTTGATGCCTTAATGATTGCCAGAGAAATAGTTACCAACCAGATGAACCAGCATGCGTCAGTGGCGCTGGACAGTGATAATACCAAGCACGGCGCGGTAACTCACATGGCCGATTACGGCGGAGAAAATTTCCGGCGGGACGTTGAATTACAGATGCTGACGGAAGACGGCAATGTTCTTGAGTTGATTGAAGATGCCATAAAACGTCTGATTAACGGCGAATTCGGTAAATGCATTGACTGTGACCAACCGATTCCGGAAGGGAGACTGGAAGTAAAACCCTACGCGCTTTACTGCACCAAATGCAAATCCATACGTGAAAAAAATAATGGAATAAATCCTTACGTTGATTAAATTATTCGCTAAATCAACACCGCACAGCAGTTCAGAACGGGCAATTATTGTTCTTTCAATAATTGCCGCCGGGCTGTTTTTGCTTGCCGACCAGATAAGCAAAGTCCTTGTCGCCCATGCTTTCAAGCTCGGAGAAAGCGTCCTCCTGATAAAAAACTTTTTATCCCTGACTTACGTTACCAATAAAGGGGCGGCCTGGGGTATTTTGAACGGTTACGCCTGGCTGCTGCTGCTGATCGCAATGCTGGTGATGGGCCTGGTGATATACTTCATCCGCTGGCTGACGGAAGGCTTTCATGAACGTTATCTGGCTTTACTGATGATCATCAGCGGTATTGTCGGCAATTCCATTGACCGGATATGGCGGGGCGAGGTAGTTGATTTTCTCGACCTTCATATCGCCAATTACCATTGGCCGCCGGTATTCAACATTGCCGACAGCGCCATCTGCGTCGGGGTTTGCATTTTTCTGCTTTCAAACCTGTTCCGCCCCGCCAGACACAAACCGGAAACGGATGAACATCGCACATCGCACCTCGAACCTTGAATATCGAATGCTGGTAAATTCCGATGGATTCGCACATATCGCCAGGCATTTTATAAAATGGATGCCACGATTCGCAAATTAACTGTTAAAATATTCGATGTCCGGCGTGCAATGTTCAAATCAAGGAAATATTTTGTCTGCTTCAGGAAAAATCGCCGTTATTATGGGAGCGACAGCGGGGGGCAAGACCGCTCTGGCGCTGCGTCTGGCCGCGGATTTCAACGGTGAGATAATTTCCGCCGATTCAATGCAGATATACAAAGGCCTCGATATCGGGACGGCCAAACCGGCGCCTCAACAGTTGAAGAAAATACCGCATCATCTCATAAATCTTTATGATATTGAACGAAAACTGGATGTCTACCGCTTTGCGGAACTGGCGGAGTCGGCAATAGAAGAAATCCATTCCCGCGGCAAACTGCCGTTTGTCGTCGGCGGTACCGGTTTTTATATCCATGCGCTGCTTTACGGACTGGACTCTCTGCCGGGTAACGCGGAGCTGCGGGCCGGGCTCGATGCCGAATACGATAATCCGGAAGGTTATGAGAAACTGAAAATCTTAATGCGCGTCAAAGACCCGGCTGATTTCGAGCGCTGGCATATGCACCGCCGTAAATTAATCCGGGCGCTGGAGGTTTTTACGCTTACCGGGAAATCCATTACCGAACTCCAGACGCTGAATAAACCACAACTGCGGTTTCCGGTCGTTGCCTGGAATCTCTGCTGGGAACGCGCCGAACTGAAACGCCGTATTGCCGAACGAACGCAGGCAATGCTTGATGCCGGCTGGGTAAAAGAAACTGAAGCTGTGATCGGGGCGGGTATACTGAAAACGCCGACGGCGCATCAGGTACTCGGCTATAAAATCATAAGCGAATATCTGGACGGGAAAACGGATTTTGAAACTATGCGCGCCCGTATCGTCACCAATACCTGGCAACTGGCGCGCCGCCAGATAACCTGGTTCAGCAACCAGCATCCGGAAGCGGAAAGCATCCCGATGCCGACCGCTTATGAAATTCTGAAAAAGAAATTCGAAAAAGAAATTCGGGACTGAAAAAAAAGGTTCTTCGACGGTTTATGCCACAAACAGGTTCAAAAAGCGAAAAACCGGAAAGACAAACTCTCACTATCCCGTTCCGTCACAAAGCAAAGTCGCTGCCGGTCGGGTTCTCGTTTTTGTCAAGTGGAAAAACTTATAAAGAGAGAGCGTAAGCGAACGGTTTTGGAGCTTGACAAAAGCGGGGTTCCGACTTATGTCATAAACCGACGATGAGGCTAAAAAAAGCCCTCCCGTCAAGGAGGGCTTTTCGAGGCCGACGCGGATAACCGCGTCTTTCCGGGCCGGCAGAATTACATCATGCCGCCCATGCCGCCCATGCCGCCGCCCATCGGGGGGCCGGCCGGAGCGGGATTTTCTTCTTTTATTTCGGTAACAAGCGCTTCCGTAGTCAGGAGCAAACCGGCGATTGAAGAAGCGTTCTGGAGAGCGGAACGGGTTACCTTGGTCGGATCGATGATGCCGCATTTAAGCATATCGACATATTCACCCATCGCCACGTCGAAACCTTCATTGGCTTTCATATCGCTGACTTTCTGAACAATAATGCTGCCTTCGTAGCCGCCGTTCAGAGCAAGCTGACGCAGAGGTTCTTCGATCGCGCGTTTGACGATTTCAGCGCCAACCGCCTGATCGCCTTTCAGTTTGAGTTTATCAAGAGCTTTCGAAGCACGGAGCAGAGCAATACCGCCGCCGGGAACGATACCCTCGTCAACCGCTGCGCGAGTGGCATGAAGCGCGTCTTCAACGCGGTCTTTCTTTTCTTTCATTTCAGTTTCAGTGGCCGCTCCGACATTGATGACGGCAACGCCGCCGGCGAGTTTCGCAAGGCGTTCCTGAAGTTTTTCGCGATCGTAATCGGAAGAAGTTTCTTCGATTTCCCTGCGGATCTGTCCGACCCTGCCCATGATGGCAGCCTGGGAACCGGCGCCTTCGACAATCGTGGTGTTTTCCTTGTCAACGGTAATGCGTTTGGCTTTTCCAAGCTGATCGAGGGTAACGTTTTCAAGCTTGATGCCAAGGTCTTCGGTAATACAGGTACCGCCGGTCAGAACGGCAATATCTTCGAGCATGGCTTTGCGGCGGTCGCCGAAACCGGGAGCCTTTACCGCGCAGACGTTCAGCGTACCGCGCATTTTGTTGATAACCAGCGTCGCGAGGGCCTCGCCTTCAATATCTTCAGCGATAATAAGGAAAGGTTTGCTTTCTTTGGCAACCGCCTGGAGGAGCGGCAACATATCGTTGAGGCTGCTGATTTTCTTTTCATGGATAAGTATGTAAGCGTCTTCGAGATTGGCTTCCATATCTTCCGCGTCGGTAACGAAATACGGAGACAGGTAACCTTTATCGAACTGCATGCCTTCGACAACGTCAAGAGTGGTTTCGATGGTTTTGGCTTCTTCTACGGTAATGGTGCCGTCTTTACCGACTTTGTCCATTGCCTGGGCAATGATGTCGCCGATGGTTTCGTCGCCGTTGGCGGAAATAGTGGCCACCTGGGCAACCTGTTCGGTCGCATTGACGGATTTGCTCAATTTGGAGAGTTCGTCAACCAGAACGTCGACGGCTTTGTCGATACCGCGTTTGAGTTCCATCGGATTGGCACCGGCGGTAACGTTTTTGAGTCCCTGGCGGAAAATGGCTTCAGCCAGAACCGTCGCGGTAGTGGTACCGTCACCGGCGATGTCGGAAGTTTTGCTGGCGACTTCTTTAACCATCTGTGCACCCATGTTCTGATAGGGGCATTCGAGTTCGATTTCCTTGGCGACGGTGACGCCGTCTTTGGTTACGGTGGGAGAGCCGAATTTTTTGTCGATAACGACGTTGCGGCCTTTGGGGCCGAGAGTAACTTTTACAGCTTTACTGAGCTGCGCGACGCCTTCAAGTACCTGGCGACGGGCTTCGTCACCGAAAAGTAATTGTTTTGCCATAATTCAAAATTCCTTTTTTACAGGTTATTAGTTAAACGAGGACAGCCAGAATATCATCGGCGCTGACAAGTTTGTACTCCTTGTCGTCCACTTTTACTTCCGTGCCGCCGTATTTATTGGTCAGAACGAGGTCACCGATCTTTACGTCAAAAGGAACTTTTTTGCCTTTGTCATCAGTTTTTCCGGTTCCGAGGGCAATCACTTTGTATTCCTGGGGTTTTTCTTTTGCGGAATCAGGAATTACGATACCGCCTTTTACTTGTTCCGCGACTTCAACCGCTTCGAGCAGAACGCGATCGCCGAGAGGTTTTACTTTGACTTTCGCCATAGTTTTGTACTCCTTTGTTTTAGATTAATGGGTTTTGGGTTTTTGTATAATAATCCCCGGCCGGAACCGGATAGATTCCGCCCGGGTTTGATTATTTATTTGTCGTCATCGATAACTTCGGCATCGACGATGTTGTCATCATCATCTTTTTTACCGGCAGCGTCAGAGGACTGACCGGCAGCGCTTTGCTCGGCCTGCTGCCCCGCCTGAGCACCCGCCTGCTGTTGTTCGTAGATTTTTTCTCCGAACTTCATCAGATGCTGTTCTATCTCTGACATTGTGCTTTTCATGCCTTCGGTATCATCGCCTTCAAGTTGTTTCTTGAGTTTGGCGATACCGTCTTCAACCGGTTTTTTGATGTCGTCGGTCAGCCTGTCGCCATATTCCTTCAACTGTTTTTCAGTCTGATAGATCATGGAGTCGGCTTTATTTTTAGTTTCGACTTTCTCTTTCGTTGCCTTGTCCTCATCGGCGTGAGTTTTCGCTTCATTGACCATTCTTTCGATTTCTTCGTCGTTCAGGCCGGAGTTTGCGGTAATGGTGATCTTCTGTTCCTTACCGGTTCCCAGGTCTTTGGCGGTCACGTGCAGAATACCGTTGGCATCGATGTCGAAAGCGACTTCGATCTGTGGTATGCCGCGCGGGGCGGGAGCGATCCCGTCGAGACGGAAACGTCCGATGGTCTTGTTGGCGCCGGCCATTTCGCGTTCACCCTGCAGGACATGGATGTCAACGGAGGGCTGGTTGTCCGCCGCGGTCGAGAATATTTCACTTTTCCGGGTAGGAATAGTGGTATTGCGTTCGATCAGACGGGTAAATACGCCGCCCATGGTTTCAATCCCCAGCGACAGGGGAGTAACGTCAAGCAGAACGACGTCTTCAACCTGGCCGCCGAGCACTCCGCCCTGAATGGCCGCGCCGCAGGCGACAACTTCATCGGGGTTGACGCCTTTATGGGGCTCCTTGCTGAAAATGCTGCTGGCGGTGGCCTGGACTTTAGGCATGCGGGTCATGCCGCCGACCATGATCACTTCTTTTACGTCAGCAGTTGAAACTCCGGCATCCTTCATACAGGCTTTGCACGGAGCCTTTGTCCGGTCCAGCAGCGGATCGCACCACTGCTCCAGATCTGCGCGGCTGATCGTCATATTCATGTGAACGGGGCCGTCCTGGTTCATGGTGATGAACGGCAGGTTGATATCAGAGTTCATGCTGGTAGAGAGCTCGCACTTGGCTTTTTCCGCGGCTTCCTTGAGGCGCTGCAGAGCCTGCGGGTCTTTACGCAGATCAACGTTGTTTTCTTTCTTGAAAGTATCGGCGAGGTGGTCGATGAGAACCTGGTCGAAATCATCGCCGCCGAGGTGCGTGTCGCCGTTAGTCGCCTTCACTTCAAAAACCCCGTCGCCGATATCGAGGATGGAGATATCGAAAGTACCGCCGCCCAGGTCGTATACGGCAACAGTTTCTTCTTTATTTTTATCAAGGCCGTAAGCCAGCGAAGCGGCGGTCGGCTCATTGATAATGCGCAGAACTTCCAGTCCGGCGATTTTACCGGCATCTTTGGTCGCCTGGCGCTGACTGTCGTTAAAGTAGGCCGGAACTGTAATTACCGCCTGTTTGACCTCTTCGCCGAGATAGGCTTCCGCATCCGTTTTCAGTTTCTGCAGGATCATCGCGGAAATTTCCGGCGGGGAATAGGTTTTGTCATTAACTTTAATGTGTGCGTCACCGTTTTTAGCTTCGACGACTTCGTAAGGCACAAGGTGTCTTTCTCCGCCGACTTCGGCGTATTTGCGGCCCATGAAACGTTTTACGGAAAATACGGTATGTTTCGGATTGGTTACCGCCTGACGTTTCGCGGTCTGTCCGACGAGTCTTTCGTTATTTTTAGTGAATGCCACGATCGAAGGGGTAGTACGGTTTCCCTCCGCATTCGGAATCACTTTTGCTTCACCGTGTTCCATCACAGCCATACAGCTGTTGGTGGTACCAAGGTCTATTCCAAGTATTTTGCCCATATTATGGCCTCCTTATTAACGCAAATCTGACTTTGCTTTTTTAATTCAGTATTTCAGAGAATGAGAGACAGCAATAAGCGTGCCAACCTATGAAAAAGGCTTAAAAGCATAAAAAGAGGAAGGTTTTTATGCGCCAAAAGCTGTGTCATGGCACAGCGCTGTGCCAGAATGGCGCAACAAAGTGAGACAAAGCATGGCTCAGAGGTGGTTTCAGATCTGTGCTTTTATTTTTTCCGTTGCCCTCCTGAAGCCGGGTCCGGACCTTTCTATAACGCCTTTGTCCACACAGAAGGTCAACCGGAAATAACCCGGATAACCGAAACCGCTGCCGGGAACGGCGAGAATGTTTTCTTTAAGCAGCAGATTGATGAACTCGACATCGTCGGCAAGCGGCGACTTGGCGAAGAAATAAAACGCGCCGCGCGGCAGGGAATATTTTATCCCGGCGGCATCGAGAACCTTGGCCATGGCGTCACGCCGCTGCCGGTAAATATCGACATCGACCTCCGCATGAATGCAGGCGGTAAGGATCTTCTGGGCGACCGCCGGGGCGTTTACGTACCCGAGGATACGGTTGGACATGACGGCGCCGTTATAAAGCCGTTCGGCGTTTTCAATCCTGGGATTTATCGCGAGATAGCCGATGCGCTCTCCGGCCAGCGACAGGCTTTTGGAAAAAGACCCGACGATAATGCTGTGTTTATAAATGTCGAAAACCGACGGCAGTTCAAGGCTGTCGTAGTTCAGGAAACGGTAGGGTTCGTCCGAAACCAGATAAATTATGCGTCCGGTTTTTACCATGTGTTTCCGCATAATATCAGCCAAGGCTTCGAGTTCTGCCCGGTTGTATATCTGCCCGGTCGGGTTATTGGGCGAATTGACAAGTACGGCGCGGGTCTTGGCGGTAAAGGCTTTTTCCATTGCCGGAATGTCCAGTTCGAAAGTCATCTCTTTTGATTTGACCGGAACCAGTTCCGCACCGAAATTACCCGCATAAAAACCGTATTCCACAAAATAAGGCGCGGGGCAGACCACTTCATCGCGGGGCTCCAGCACCGTGCGGAAAAAAACATTGATCGCCCCCGCCGCGCCGCAGGTCAGGAGCAGATCCTTCGCCTGAATATCCTCGTCCTGGGTTCTGCTCAGGTAAGCGGCCAGGGCTTCCCGGGCTTCAGGATAACCGGCGTTCGGCATGTAACCGAGCGCAAACGGTTTGGACGAGTTGTCGGCAATCCCGTGCAGGGCAGCGCCGACGCTTTCCGGCGGGGGCAGATCGGGGTTGCCCAGACTGAAATCGTAAACGTTCTCTTCACCGCAGGTTTTTTTCAGTTCCATGCCCTGTTCGAACATTTTCCTGATCCAGGATGAGCCAGCCATATATGTTTCTATCTGTTTTGCAAGTAAACTCATGATATATCACCGTATTCGTGTAATTGTTTAAAATGATAGTTTACCATTTAATGCACTGCTTTCAAACCGGATCCGGGAAAAAGAGATTTTCGAAACGGACATTTCCATCAAAAATCGGGGATATCATAAGTTTTCTGGGGAAACCGCAGGCAATCTGCAGGTTTAACGCCGTTTGAAAAATAAACATTATCGACCAGTTCCATTGTTCTGACCGCGTCTTTAAGATTATTATGGACTTGCTTTCTCGAACTGAGGGCATCAACAAAAGCACGGTTTTCAGCAAAAATTCCCTGTTCGAAAGCATTCCCGCCGCCATTCGGGCTGCCATGTTTCAGTTGGGAAACCAAGACAGGCTTATCGTTTCCCGCAACCCACAGTTCGCCCCCTTTGTCGATATCGATAAAAGCGGATGCGCCAGGCGCATGAAGCTCAACGTTAAAAAGACGCCTCGCCGTCCGCCAGTTGATGTTGCAGGTTCCAACCATGCCATTCTCAAATTCGGCGCTGATGAAATAAGCAGTATCATAATCACAATCAAAATTTTTTATAACCGCCTTGACATTTCTGGTTTCAGCTAAACCGCAGAGAAAACGCATCAGGTCTAAAGCATGGATAGCTTCACAGCGCAGCATTTCGATAGCTCCGCGAAAATTCGGCGGATAACCGTTCGGCGCTTTCCGGTTTTTGTAAAAGTTAACGCTGACCTGATTTAAATTCCCGATTTCAGCGACTTTCTTCCGCAAATTCAGAATAGAGGAATGATAACGACGCTGAAAAGCTACCGCGCTTATTGCCTGCTGCCGTTCCGCAAATGCCGCCATCACTTTTGTCTGATAAGTCGTCATTCCGGCAGGCTTTTCCAGGAACACATCGATTTTCCTCTCAAGCGCATCCATAACCATATCAAAAATTACCGGGGTCGGGACAATCAGCCAAACCGCATCCGGTTTTAATTCATCCAGCATGGTTACGTGATTTATATAATGATTTTTTATCCCGTACTGTTCCGCCAGTTTCCGCGCCCGTTCTTCAATAATATCGCATATGCCGATTATTTCGACATCATTGAATGACGCCAGAACCGGAAGATGCTCGATAGTCGTCATATCGTTTGCGCCGACAATTGTAATTCTTTTCTTAAGCATTTTTTGTTACTTTCTTTATGTTCATGCAGTAAATTAATAGATATTTTACAGGACAACCACCGATCTTATATCCCCGGGATATGCAGTTTAGCCGCTTTGGACTTCAAGTAGGAGTCCTTGCTGTCGGCTCCGCAGGAAATCCATTCGTCAACCTTGGCCGGACTGCGGCCGCGGCCGCAGAGGTTTCTTGTGGAGTCAAGTACGGCAAAAAGTTTCCGGTAAAGCTCTCCTCCCGGCAGAACGTCGCCGAATTTCATCCCGAGCAGCATCAGGGCATCAAGGTCTTTCTTTTCATCCCGCAAGCCCATTCCGATACCGGCATTGCAGAGATTGTGTTCCGGGCTGTAACCGGCACAGGGGGGACAAACCATGCACGGTCCGCTTACAAGTTCCACCGGAATATCCGGATGCTTTTGAATTATATCCGCGATCTCACAGGCGTTGTCAACGTCGAGAACTTCCATTTCACAAGGCTTTCTGCCGGCAACAATACAGGCGATACACACCAGGTGATGCGGTCTGATCCGGAGTTTTTTCTCCTTGTAAAGCTGTGCCGCGCTCGCCTGCTTGCAGCAGGCAAGTTCATCCGCGGAACGGCAAGGGGAAATAATCCCGGCTTCACCGGCTTCAACAGCGCGTTCATAATTCCCGGACCCAGCGAATTTGCATTCCCGCCATACAGCGGAGCAATATTTCCCCAGGGCGCAAATATCTTCGCAGGTTTTTATGTGCTTGAAAAATTTCCTTATTATGTCGGAAGCCGGCTGCGCCGCGCCGGGAACCATATTCAGCTCGCGCAGTATCGCCAGGTCACGCCGGTCATTAAATTCCGGCCCTTCCGGGGTATCGTACTCCCTGCCGGGATTCTGCCAGGCATAAGCGCTGACACAGTTACAGGTCAGCAATAACGGGCGGTTTATATTTTCCCGGATCAGCAATGCCAGGTGTTCAAGCCGGTCTTCGAAATAATATTCTTCGCGGTTCCGGCGCCCGGCCCGGCAAATCAGGCACATTAACTGATAAGGCCTTACGCTTATTACTTTATTGTTCAATTTTACCTCTCATCCATATTCTGTTTTGCTTTCCATGACAAATTAAGCGGAACGGTAAATTTATCGCCGCTTGCGACTTCAAAGACCTCCCCGGTAAATTCGGCGCATTTGACCGGAATTCCGTTATTTTCGATTTTAAGCATGGAATCACTGACGTCGGCAACGCAGCCGATCACTTTGCCTTGTTTGCTGACTGTCCTGCCGATAAGAAACCGCCCGCTTCTGCTGAGATACGGCCGCAGCGAATACCAGCCGGGTTTTCCTTTACTGGGAGTAAGGGCGGTAACGCCTATCGTCGGTTTTACTCCTTCGACTTTTATCGTATCGCCGTTAACTTCCGCAATCCGCCAAGTAAGCGGCAGCGCTTTTTCAGATTTTGTGATCAACGGCATACCGGCCGGAACTGTTTTATTCCGGCTCAGCCATTTTACCTTAAACGCTACATTGCTGCCGATCCGGACAATTTCCCGGATCTGTCCGGCAACTTCGGCGGCGCCCGCAATCCGTTTCTGACCGTCG
>JAQUOK010000026.1 GCA_028717165.1 Victivallaceae bacterium
GAAATATTTTTCAAAACGGACAAAGACTACCCGGTCGTTTTTGTCCCAGCGCAGAAAACGGTAAGAGCCGCAGCCGACGATCAGGCGGTTCCGCTGATGATCTTCATTGAATTTTTTCGGGTCGAAAGGGCCGGGATACGCATGATACAGATGCCGGGGCAGAGGCGACATGCCCAGGGTCAGGTTTTTCGACTGGAAATAACGGGTTTTCCAGATAACCTTGAATCTGTATTTGCCGATAAGCTCCAGCCGGTCAATATCTTTATAATAAACCCGCAGGGGGCCGCAGTTGGTTTTTTCATTCCTGATAACGTCCAGATAGAATTTGAAATCTTCGGCGGTTACCTCTACGTCCTTCCATTTTCTGCCGTCTACCGGATCGGTAAAATCCTGCCACAAAATACCCTTTTTCAAAGTTATGGTATAAGTCAGCTTGTCCGGCGAAACAGTCCAGCTTTCCGCCATCAGCGGTTCGAATTTTTCCGGGTCGCCGAAATTTCTGGTTGCCAGAGACGAGGAACATAGAGCATTAAAAACACTTGCAGTAGCTTCATTATTAATTAATGAGTTCATATTCGGAGTATCCGCGACTATCGCGCTTATAAGACGCCCGCCCTGCTGCGCTTCCGGGTCAAAATACTCGCGGTTGGCGATCTGACCGAATTCCTGAATGACCTTTGAAGCGGTTTTCGCGGCGGGAACGATAACCGTCCGGTCCGGCCTGGCGGCGATGGTTTCTTCAATCCTTTCCAGGCGTTTCAAAATACCCAGGTTCCCTTCATTGACCCGGTCAACCGAGTTTATCAGGACAATCCCGAAAAAGATAAGTGCGGCGGTAGCCACCGTCAAAATAAAATTTATATACAGATTTTTATTCATAATTATTCCCGCAAATTATTTTGTAACGCCGTGTGCAAGTTTTTTCAGCATATGTTAAGGCATATTTTACCCCGAACGGGGTATAATTTTAATAGCCGTGGGTAAAACCCACGGAACATTCGCCCCCTATTATCCCAACCCCGGCTGGGTTGGGCTCTCTTTTCGCTTTGAACCATAGGCTCTACCTATGGCTGTTAACATTTAATCCCGCCGGGATTATTATTTAAAAAACTTGCACACTGCGTTTTTATGTTAATATAGCGTCCTTTCACCGGGATGATACCTGAAAAAGCGAAATTAACTGTTCCATAAGCTGTTCGCGCCCGGCCGGAGTATAAATTCCGGACGAAAATGTCATGGACAGCGTTTTCCGGTTGGCGTGGTAAAAGAACGAAACGGCCATAAGGCCGAAAATATAAGCGGTCAGGCTTATATCCTTCACACAGCCCTTTTCCCGTGCCCGGGCAAAAGCCTTTTCGATCATCCTGTCCTGGCCGGCCCTGATGTCCAGGATAGAATCCGCGCGGACATCCTTGTTAAGGTTGGCCCAGGCGAGCATTCTCCAGAAATACGGATACCTGTCATGCAAATTCATGAAATCCGTCAACAGCAGGGAAGTCAGATTTTCCGGTTCCCGCACCGCCTGTTCAAGGGTTTTCTCCGAAAACAGCGATACCTCCTCGAAAACATAGGCCAAAGCGGCTTCAAAAAGCCCTTCTTTATTGTTATAATAGGCGTAAATGCGTTGTTTGTTCACTCCGGCGGCGGCGGCAATGCCGTCAATCCGGGTACCGTAAAAACCGTTTTCCGAAAAAATCCTGATTGCGGTTTTTAAAATTTTCGATTTGGTTGCTTTGGCGCGTTCCTGCATATAATATCCCGTAAGCGGTCAAGCTTATTTTTCTGTAGCGTCATTCGCTTCGATTCAAGTTCAGATGCACAATGTTCAGGTTATAGATATTTTTTCGGTTCAGCTTAAAACTGCTGTTTTAACAATAACAATATATACGCGCTTTGTCAAGATAGGGTTGACAAAGATTTAAAGCTTGAAAACCAAAAAGGATCGAATGATGAAAATATATACGACTCCCTGCGTAAAAGTCAGCCGGAGCAGATTCAAATTTCTCAAATGGCTTTTCCCGGACAAAAAAATCTATAAACGGCAAAATAACGATAACCGGCTTTCCGCCGCCGGAAAAGCCCTGCGCAACGGGGAATTTGAGCCGGAAGTTTCCGAAACGCCGCTGTCCTTATACGAACAAAGTTGTTTCGCCAGGCGGACGCGCCAGCATATCCGGAACATCCTTGAACAACCCAGCATTCCCGGCGAAGTTCCCGGCCCGGCGGCATCGGTAACCGGCATACTCGAAGAAGTATCCAGAAACATCGCGAAAATGGACCAGAACTTGTATTCGGCCAAAAGCTGCATGGAAGAAATCCTGCGCGCCGGTTCCGCCAGACATGATTCAGTTTCATTGAACTGATTTCATCAGCCCCCTGATCACCACTGAAGCGCAGCCGCAGCCGAAAACCGCCGGCATGTAGGATACCGTTCCGACTATCGAACCGGATTTGCCGTCCTTTTCCTCATAGGAGTAAATCGCGTGTTCAGGAACCTCTTCCGGAGAAAAAACCGTCTGGAAACCGGCATATATATTCTGACGGTGGAGACGCTTGCGAATGGCCCTTGCCAGCGGACAGTGGCAGGTCTTGGAAATATCGGCGATCTTCACGCAGGTCGGATCGAACTTTCCGCCGGCTCCCATCGAACTGACCAGCGGATAATTCAGCTTCAGGGTTTTACTTATAAGCGCGACTTTCGGGGAAAGCGCGTCAATAGCGTCAACTACATAATCAAAACCCGGCGCCAGCGCTTCATCGGTTGCTTCGTCCCTGAGAAAACGGAACAGCGGATTAATTTCGGCCTCCGGGTTAATATCTTTCAAGCGGGCCGCCATCACTTCGACTTTGCTTTTTTTTTCGGTACTTGACAAAGCGAGAAGCTGGCGGTTGCGGTTAGTCGGGTCAATGCAGTCGCCGTCCGCAATCGTTATCCGGCCGACCCCGGCGCGACAGATAAATTCCGCGGCGTAAGCGCCGACCCCGCCGACGCCGACTACCAGGACATGCGCTTTTTTCAGGCGCTCCAGGTTTTCAGGTTTCAGGAGGAGCGCACTGCGCTGCTGCCAAAGCGGAATATTGGTAAATTCAAGCATCGTCCTCCACCTGAAAAAAAGTAACAAAATTATTTTTCATAAGTTGCGCAAGTTCTTCTACATCCATTTCAAACACCCGTGCGGCACGAGCAAAAATATTTTCTATAGTAAGCCCTGAATCATCAGTTTCAAGCCCGGCCCGATACAGGATTTCCGGTTTTTGCCGGATATAACTGCAGATATCGTCGCGTTCCAGGGCAGCCGGGGCAAACGAAACATAAAAGCCGTGCTTCAGAAGTTCCTCAAGAATCCGCACATTGTTATTATAACCGTGAACAAGCAGATTAAACCCGGAAGCAAAGCGTTTTTTCAGGAAAGTAAGTTCGGGATAACAACGGACGCAATGGATTATCACCGGCATGGAAAGTTCCCCGGCAAGCTTCAGGATTCCGGTCAGATAAGCCTTTTGAACTTCCATGTCCGGCCCCCGCAACCGGTCAAGCCCGGCCTCGCCCACGGCGATAACCCCGCGTTTCCGGAGGGCCCGGCGCAGTTTCCCCAAATCATCCCCGATATTACCGGCGCTGTCCGGCAGGCGCCAGGGATGCATGCCGACGCTGAAAAAATTGTTTCCGCCGGATTCCGGGACGGAATTTTCCAGGTCGCCGGGCTCCAGGGAAATTACGCTTAAAGCCTCCGGCGCGACGGTACGCCTGTGAGTATGAAAATCAATGAATTTCACTCCGCCGAGTTTACGAGTTGATAATTTCATGCAATTTTCTGCTCAGGACATTTATGGAATAAGGTTTTTTCATAAAACCGCTGGCTCCGGCCTCCAGGGTCTTGCGGACGCGCTGGTCGTTAGTGAAACCGGTCGCCACCAGCACTTTTACCTGCGGGTCAATTTCCTTAAGGCGCTTATAGGCTTCATCACCGGTCATCACCGGCATCGCCATATCCAGAATAACCGCCCGGATTTCCTCCTGGTGTTCCTTGAACACCTTGACGCCGACCTCCCCGTCTTTAGCCGTAAGCACGTTATAACCGAGCAGTTCGAGCATTTTCGTCGCGGTAATCCGGATTATCGGTTCGTCGTCAATGATCAGTATCCAGCCGCTTCCGAGGTAAAGATCCTGAGTATCCTTGCCGAAGCCGATTTCGGAATCTTCCGGCTGCAGTTCCGGCAGGTAAACGGTAAAAGTACTGCCTTTATCCGGTACCGACTGCGCTTCGACGAAACCTTTGTGCAGATCGATGATATTATAAACCATCGCCAGTCCCAGACCGGTTCCCTTGCTTTTGATCTTGGTGGTAAAGAACGGATCGAATATCTTCTGCATATTTTCCGGTTTAATCCCGACTCCGGAATCCTTGATGACGATTTTCCAGTACGGATCGGTCGTGGAAGCGGCGGGAAACTGTCCTTTATTGAGTTTGATCCGGCTGATCTCAATATTAATGTCCCCGCCGATCGCTTCGCCGTCGTCACGCATTACCGTCATCGCGTGTTCGGCGTTGATCAGGAGGTTGAGGAAAACCTGTTCCATCTGGATCTGGTCGGCCTTGACCATGATTTCCTGGGGCGGTTTTTCAAATTTTATATTAACGCTTTTATCAAAAGTCCCCTTGCATATTTTCAGGACGTGTTCGAAAGCCTGCGTCAGGTCAAACTTTTTAAGGGTAAGCTGGCTTTTCCGCGACAGCGCGAGCAGTTGCTCAACCATGCTGGCGGCACGGGAAACGGATTCTTCGGCAAGGCCGAGAAACTCGTTGACTTCTTTGGTGTCTTCCGGCGAATTGTTTATATAATATTTTATCATCGACAGCGAACCTTTGATCCCCCCCAGAACGTTGTTGAAATCATGCGCCAGCCCGCCGGTAAGAGTACCGACGGTTTCCATTTTCTGGGCCTGGAACAAAAGCTCATTCTGACGGGCAAGTTCGGTAACGTCTTCAAGGATGATCACCGCCCCCTTGTTCTCTTTATGCAGAATGGGGTTGATAGAGATATTGAAGACATAGGAACGCTTGCGCCATGAAACATTCTCGCGGTGTTTTTCATGCGAAATACCGGAATTGATCGCTTCCTGCACCTCGGTCCGGTAATTGTGCAGGAACAAGGCTATGTTCCATAATTCAACGCCGATGGCAAACTCACTTTTTATGCCGGTAAAGTTTTCTATCGCCTGATTCCACTGGGTAATCTTTCCTTCCTCATCCACCCCGATCAGCAGCAGATGAATCGAGTTGAACAACTGCGTCAGGTAATTTCTGGTAGTGCGCAGGCGCTTTTCGGCCTCCCGGATTTCGGTCAGGTCATTGAAAATCAGCAGACTTTGCTTCTCTACCCGTTTATATCTCACCTCGACTTCAAGCAGAGGCCCGTTTTTACAGCGGATGACGACTATTTCCGGACTGGAATTTTTCGGGTCAAGGATTTTGTCCCAGATTTTGCGGTTTTCCTCGGCGGAAATATCCGGCGGAGCGCTGAGCGTGAACCAGTCTTCAAAGGTTTTCAGGTCATTTTCGACATAACCGAATACCCGGGTAAACATATTATTTATGGAGTAAGCCCAGTTGCCCCGGATAATGGCGATCGGCAAAGGAGTATTTTCAATAAGTTCGCGTATTTCCCGTTCCTTTTCGCGGCGTTCCTTGATTTCCGCCTGCAGTTTATTCATCGATTCCTGGATCCGGGACGCCATTTCATCAAACGCCCTGCTCAGAAAACCGATCTCATCGTTAGGATACTTCCGTTTTTTATCGCTGGCCGGGAATATGCCGGCAGCCATGTCCGTGGCGCTCTGAACCAGCCGGTTCAAAGGCGACAAAGACACCTGGATCAGCCAGAAAAGGGCGGCTACGGAAGTAACCATACAGCAGACTACGGCGAAAAGCTGGCGCGAATACCATTCCGTATTTACCCCGTAAAGATTTTCGCTGGCCGGATAGGAATAACACAAAAGCCAGTTCCAGCCCGGTTTTTCGAAAGGAATGTAAAGAAACAGACGGTCATAGCCGCTGACATTGAAATTAACGCGCCGGGAAGAGAATTTGAGCTTTTCAGCTTCCTCTTCCGGTATAACGGCTTCCTCTCCGGGAATAATATTGTCCTCAACTTTGGGAGCAGGCTCCTCCCTTGGGAAAATATTCCTGAAGGGAATTGAATTCCATGGGAAATTGCTTCTGGAATAATTATGCGGGCTCATTTTAAAATGCCCGCTGTCAGCGATGATCAGGGGATAACTGTAGCTTTCATTCTTTTGAGCATGAAAAACCGAGTCGATCCTTTTAAGCGCGATTTTCTTCGCCTTTTCAATATCGTCGTAGGCCCCGTCCCTGAAAAGCTCATATTCCTTGTTGACTATTTTAAACATTTCCTGAAGGCGGTGTTCGCTGACCTCCGACGTGAGCCGGTAAACCTCTTCCTGATAAGCCTGGGTGCTGATCCAGAGGAGCGCGTAGGAAAACGCAGCCAGCATGATCACGAAAAAACCGGTAAATTTGGTTTGGATGCGCATATTTCAATTTCCCCAGAGTTTAATTTTGTCGAGTACGGGCTTCTGGAATGAATATACAGTCGTTTGCCTTACTTTACAAAGCATTTTTCAAGAGACAGGTAAAATTTAGAACGTACCCAGTTGCTGTTTAAGGCTTTCCTCCTGAAGAACGTCAAGTACTCCTTCCCCATAGAGGGAACGCATCAGTTTGGCGTTGAATTCGTAGAATACCTGCGGGTCAGGTTTGGCGAAGACTTCCATCCGGGTCATATCCAGCATTTTTTTGCGCTTTTTCATGTCTTCCTGATAAACCTGCAGATAACGTATCAGGGTACGGGGACTCAGCTCCTCGAATTTGCGCTGCCCGAAATCCTCGATATAATCAGCGGCAATTACCAGTTCCAGATTCGGGTTCCGGTGTTTCAGGCCGCGTCTTTTCAGAAATTCCTCGATCATTTCCAGACAGCGGACTTCGTCGAAAAGCGGGAATTTGACCGTCCGCCCGCGGCTGAGAATGTTCGGCGGAAACTCAAAATTGGAGGCGATTACCACTGAAACATTGTCCGGCAGTGAAAAACTCCCGCCGATATTGGTCCTGAAATAATACCAGTTGATCTTGCCCGGATCGACGTCATCGAAAAAGATTATGAAACGGCGGTCTCTGCGGCTGGCCAGCTTCTCGATCAAAGGCTGGAGCGTTTCCTCAAGATCTTCCGGCCGGGGCAGGATCAGCGTCAGATTGTCATGATGTAAAGTATAGGAAATGGTAAAGTGGGTTTTGCCTAACCCCGGCAGGCTGCTGACCAGCAGCGGCAAATTGGCTTTCTGTCTGGAAAAATCGCTGAAATGCCGCTCGAACGTCTGCCGCACCTGGACATAACCGAAAAAATCCTCGACCGCCCGAATAGAACTGAGTTCTGCCGAAATGAACTTTCCCCCCAGATAACGGAAGGCCTTGCCGCCGCTGAAAGGATCGGTCTCAAGAGCTTTTTCCTTAAGCAGGTTCATCGTCTCCCCGGAAATCCTGCCGTCCGGGATCCTGATACAGCTTTCCCCGTGAAACAGTTCCCTGACTCCGGGCCGCAGACGCGGAAGCCGTTTTCTGTTTCCGGCTGAGCTCCACAGCAGTTCCACAAAACCGCCGAGCGCTTTCACGCTGGCACACACCCTCGCCGCATGCTCTATTAAAAAAACCGTATCGTCATCCGAAACGGCGAGTTTCTCAAGTATGCCGTGAAGAATAAAGGCGTCGAACACCGCTTCCTCGATGCATTCCATCAGGCTTTTTCCCCGGCAGTCGACAAACAACTGGTTAAGGGCATCAATGGAATCCGGGTCCCGGCCCAGTACGGTAAAAATACGCTCGGCGCTGGTACTGTCATCAGAAAGACAATTCAGGTCGGTCAATACTTTATCGAGGACTATGATATAATTCCGGATGAAATTGCTCCGGAAAATGTTCACGAATTCCGTTCTGCCTTTCCGGAGTTCGGTAAACAACAGCTTTATGCTGGATTCAGCGGCGATAAGCATATCCTTCAGCTTTTTCACTTCCGAACTTACAGCCATCGACTCACTCACAATCCGTCTCCCAATATTCAGTTATCAGCTATCAGCATTATTTTATTTTGAACATTTCTTATTTTTTTCTGAAACCGCTGAGATCGATCTGCGGCTCTTTTATCTGCGGACTGACCGGAATGGCGCGTCCGTATTCAAGATTGAGAAATTCCTGTTTCTGGGGCAGGCAGAATTTGCCGAGCTTTTTAATGTCGATACCGGTAGCGATACTGAATTTCCGTTTGTCCTTCAGCAAAGGCCGGCACCAGTGGTTTATAAAATTGACCAGGAAGGGCAGGTCTTCACGTATAAGTCTGCCGTTATTGAATAAAGCCGCGTAGGCTTCTTTATCGCGATCCAGCAGTATCAGGGCATTGGCTTTCATCAGGATTGCAATATTCTTCAAAGAGTCGTTACCCGGCATCTTATCGCGGCTTTTAATCAGTTCATTCAACTTGAACGCGGCGAAAGCCTGGGCGGTACCCTGTCCCGCCAGGGCGGCGGAAATCCCGTAAGCTATCCATAACCCGGGATTGTCCCCTTCATACTTTTCGACGGCTCTGAAAAGCTGGGCCGCCCACATCATGGGCAGACTGTTTTCATAAATCAGATACCAGTCGTTATTCATGAAAAACGGCAGCGGGTTGTATGCCAGACGTTCCTCATAAAGCTTCCGGCTCGCCTCGACGATACCGACCTTGAAACCGTTAAGGATGCGTTCGATTTCGGAATTGGCCAGCAGGATGTTTTCCCCGCCCTGGATTTTTTCCCAGGTGTATTTCACCGGGAAGAACAAGCCGGTTTTATTATCCAGTTCAAGGATCAGTTCATTTATTTCAGGCGAGTCTTTTTTTATTTTCAAGGCCAGCAGATAAAGGACCATTTCCTTGGCATAGTCAGGCGTCACCCGGTCCCTGATCAGTTTCGCATACTCGAGCATGGCGGGCACGGAACTGTGTTCCGCGGCTCTCTTTATCCAGACGATTTTCTGGTCTACATGCGGTATTCCGGCCGCCACCACCAGCATGGCGGGGGCGTAGCCGTCTTCGGCGGCGGCTTTGAAAAGCCGGTCGGCGCCGGGAATTCCCGCTTTCATGTATTCCTGGGCCAGTTTATACTTCGCCGGCGGGAAGCCGCCCGCTTCCGCGGCTTTCAGCAGGCGCATCGCCTCTTCGCGGTTATTCCGGTTAAAATAGTACTGGGACAAAAAGAACTGGGCGCGCGGATAATCATGGGCGGCGGCTTCGATCAGGAAAGTCCTTGCCTTATTATAATCTCTCAATTCCCGGTCGCCGTAAAAGATCACGCCCAGGTTTTCGATGGCCGGCTGCCAGCGGCGTTTTGCGCAGTACCTGAACATTTTTAAGGCGTCGGCCTTGTTCTGTTCCAGTCCCCGGCCGTAATAATACATTTCCCCCAGGATGTTTATACATTCGAGTTTACCTTTCCTGGCGTTGTCGTGGATATTTTTGTAAACGCTTTTGTAATGTCTTTCGGCACGGGCACGGTCCGGCGTAACTTTACCCATTCCGTACTGGCTCATGACTCCGAGGTAATAGGCCGCAATGCTGTCGCCGTTCGCGGCGCCAAGCCTCAGCCAGTGATAAGCTTTGTCGTAATCTATAAGCATGCCGTTCCCGGTAAGATACATGCTTCCCAAAGCGCCCTGGGCTTCAGCGTCTCCCTCTTCGGCTTTGGCAAGACAGCGGCTCTGCGAGGATACGCAGCCGTTTAAAACCAGAAGACCGCAACACAGCAGGAAAGCCGCCGGCAATCTGAAATTCTTTTTCATTCGCATTTTATCATCCTTAAAAGTTCAGACAAAAAAGACACCCCTAATGATTCAACAGCAGCACAACCGTCCCGCTTGTGTTCATGCTCAAGCGAGACGCTTGAACTACATTTAAATGCAATTTTTAGAGGTTCTCAAAATCTAATCCTTTTTTCGTAGAAATTCAACTATTCTTTCAGCAAAAATTTTTCCCATGCCCGGAATTTTGTTCATTATCTCCTCGACATCCGCCCGGCGCAGCCGGCGGACCGAGCCGAAATGCCGCAGGAGCAACTGTTTACGGGCGGTTCCGATTCCGGGTATCTCGTCGAGCAGCGATTCCTGCAGACGCCGCGCCCGCAGCCGGCGGTGATATCCGATGGCGAAACGGTGCGCTTCGTCCCGTACCGCCTGGAGCAGGCGCAGAGCCGCCAGATGGCGGTCGAGAACAAGCGGCGCGTTCCGGTCCGGCAGAAATATTTCTTCATTCTTTTTTGCGAGGCCGATAACGGTCAGGGGCGGACAGGCAATCTCCGCCAGCGCCGCAGTTGCCGCTGAAAGCTGGCCTTTGCCGCCGTCAACCAGTAATAGATCCGGCAGCGGAAGACACTCCCGGATCTTCCGCGAATAATACCGCCTTACGGCCTCCCGCATCATGGCGAAATCATCGATCCGGTCTACCTCGCGGATCTTAAAACGCCGGTACTTGTCCCTGGCCGGACCGCCGTTCTCAAAGCAGACCATGCTCGCCACGGCCAGAGTCCCGAAGATGTTTGAAATGTCGAAGCACTCTATCAGAAGCGGCGGCGAAGACATATTCAGGATTTTCCCCAGACTCTCGACGGCTTCCCGTCCGGGAGAAGCGGGCAGCAAAGCATAACGGAACGAACGTTTCCGGTCGCCGAAAACGGTTTGAATATTGCTTATGATGTCGCGCAGCCGGGCGGCTTTTTCGAACTGTTTTTTTTCAGCCGCAGCACGCATTCCGCTTTCAAGTTCCTCCGTCAGTGAACTTACGTTACCGTTCAGGATTTCGAGCATCCTGTCCACATGCCGGTGATATTCCTCTGTCGTAATCCTGCCGCTGCACGGCTCAAGGCAGTCTTTGACGATGCGCTTCAGACAGTGCTTCCGGGCATTTTCATCGGGGGAATCAGCCCGGCAGGAACGCAAACCGAAATGGGCGCTGAGAAATTCAACCGTCGAGCGCAAAGCGGAACTTTTCGGGAAAGGCCCGAAATATTTACAGCCGTCGTCTTTGCGGACGCGGGCAAGGTCAAGACGCGGAAAATCATCCTTCAGATTTATTTTCACCAGCAGAAAGCGTTTGTCATCGCGCATGAGGATATTGTACTGCGGAGCATATTGCTTGATGAGCCGGGATTCGAGCAGCAGCGCTTCGCCCTCGTTTTTAACCACGAAAAAATCCCAGTCATAAATGGAATTAAGCAGTGAACGCAGCCTGGGATCGGCGCGGTTCAGCCGTGAAGGCTGAAAGTACTGGCTCATACGGTGCCTTAAACTGGCGGCCTTGCCGACATAAATAACCGTCCCGAAACGGTCGCGGTAGACATATACCCCCGGCTTGGCCGGAACGTCGCCGGGATGAAATTTTTTCGCTTCCGGATTCATACTTAATAGTTTAGTTCTGCAAATCGGAAAAACAAGCGAAAGAACTTTTACTGAGTTTTATAAAGCCACATCATCCGGGCGTGGTTGTTTACTCCGCCGCAGGGTGTTTTTGGCTCCAGGAACTGAAAAGCAGAAGGAAAACAATAAGGAACAATCCGCATATCAATATGATGATCTGACTGATGATAATCCGGTTGATGATTTTGAAGAAAAGGCTCAGCAGCACTAATGTTACCACATAGCTGAAACTGCGCGATGCTTTTTCGTCATGGCCGGATTTGACGACTTGGGAATGCAGCCATGCGCCGAGCGGGAAACCGATGAACCCGCCGACGGACATCAACAGGCCGAGAACCAGCGAATCCGTCCCCGGATCCCCAAATTTAAAAGTTTCTATCTGCATAAGATAGGAAACCGTACCCGAAACCGCAGTGATAAATACCGCCAGACGGGCGATTTTACCGGTAAATATTTCCGGTACGCGGAGGTTATTTTTCATTACCGGACGGGTGATGGTACCGCCGCCGATCCCCAGAAGGGAAGATAAAACCCCTACCAGGAAACCGACTATCCCGGTTTTGATCGGGCCGACCCCGACGGCGACGTCCGCGCTTGAAAGATCAGGATTTTTTTCAGGCTTGAGGGATAAGGTTTTGTACAAAATGAAGCCCAGCAAAATAAGATAAATGCATTGATGCGGCTTGCGGCTGTTGAACAATTCCTGAAGAAAAACCCCGACCGGACGCCCGAAAAAACCGCCCAGGAAAGCCATTCCGCACAACGGCAGGGCAACGTGCAGTCCCCAGGAATTTTTTCCCCAGCCGATACTTTTGAACTGATGTAGAATCGTCAGGAAGGTGCTCGGCAGCATCTGGAGGAGGCTCGCGCCCACCGCCACCGGGTTATCCACTCCCAAAGTCAAAAGCGCCGGTACTATGAACCAGCCGCCGCCGAGCCCCCAGAAACCGCCGGCCAGCATTGCGACAAACCCCACCAGCGGCGCCAGATAGTAATAATAATCCATGAGGAAATATCCAATTTGATGATTTATCCAGAAAAGTCAAATATATACTTCTGAAGCAAATATTCAAACGAATTAACGCCATGTGCAAGTTTTTTATCCCGTTCAGCCCCCGCAGGGCGGCGCCATTCGGTTAGCCTCGGCGCAAGCCCGTGGAAGCGGTAACTTAAAAAAATTCAGCCCTCGCGGAGCGGCGGCAGAAAAACCGCCGGCAACCTGAACTTGCCTTCTGCCGCCGTCCTGCGGAGGCTTGATCATATCCCGAATTTCATAACCACGGGCTTGCGCCCGGGGCTAACCAACTATCGTCCTCTGCGAGGACTTATATTTTGAAAAACTTGCGCACAACGTTAATTATGATTGGATAAACATTTCTGGGATTCGTGCTATTGCATCTTTAAGCAACTTTTCAACGATAACAGCCTTATCTAGTGTTAAGTCAACCGTCTAATGTCGCTTACGCCCCTGGGGACAGGGGCGGCTACATCATTTATCTTTTACCTGCGTTTCCCGATGCCACGGCTGTCCCCAGCCGTGCCATGGGTCAACCGGCGATTGACTTAACACTAGTCTAATTTTTCTTCTATGGAATGTTTATATTTTGCAGCGATTGCCAAAGCGAGATCATTGCGTTCTTCGGGACTCAGTTTACCGATCATGGCAATTATTTTTCCTTCCATGCCTTTTTTGCCGTCGGCTCCCAGAAAATCTATTCGCATATCGGGAAAAAGCTTCCGGACCGTTCCCAGTCTTAGGTTGTTTATCGGTACACTGTTATTTTTGATTCTATTAATTTTGGACTGATCAACACCGGCAATCTTACTTAATTTAACTTCACTCCCAGCCTTATGGATGCGTTCCCGTAATGCGTTATTAAATTCTTTTTCCACGTCTATCCTCCAGATATGATTTTAGATGTATTTATATTGATGAGAATATAA
>JAQUOK010000027.1 GCA_028717165.1 Victivallaceae bacterium
CCCAGAAACACAACCATAACATTTTCGGAGAGATTATGGCGGGGAAAATTACTCAAAGACAATCGGTCTTGAAAAATAAAAACAAAAATGTTTAGAAAAGTCAACTTTTTGACACTAAACTATTACTAATAATCAAACAGGAGGTACTGAAATGAAAAAAGCAAACAGCAAGTTCACACTTATTGAACTCCTCGTTGTGATCGCGATCATAGCGATCCTCGCCTCAATGCTGCTGCCGGCATTAAACAAAGCCCGGGAAAAAGCGAAACAGGCAAATTGTGTCAATAATTTGAAACAAATCGGCCTGGCAGTTTTTATGTATGCTCAAGACTATAATGAACGCATCCTGCCGTATTATGCGCCTTCCGGAAGTTTAAACTGGTATCAGTTATTGACAAATTATAATTATATAAAAGCCACCTATTATACGGGAATGGGGTATGGCGAACCATTACGTTGCCCCAGTATAGCTCTGGGCAGAGGCGCTTATACCTATGGAATCAATCAACATCTGTCATATGCCAACGGGGGCGGATATTTCGCAA
Organism: Victivallaceae bacterium; assembly: GCA_028717165.1. GTDB lineage: Bacteria > Verrucomicrobiota > Lentisphaeria > Victivallales > Victivallaceae > JAHOYW01. Next base: position 546 of record JAQUOK010000027.1, read on the forward strand.
CGCTGACTCGCATACCGAAACCTTCCGCCGGATTGCTGATTGCCGACTCCCAGACAAGAGCGGGAGCCGACAGTTCGCTAACCGTCGCTTGTGAGGACCACCAGACCGCGCAAACTACTCAAGGCAGAATCGCTACCCGCCACAACAGCATGGCCACCGCCCTTTTTTGTGACGGCCATGCCAGGGGGCTACACCGTTCCGAGATTCCGCTGACCCGTGGTTCCGCTGAAGGTACTGAGTTCTGGAAACTGGGGAATTAACATGGGAAATATATTTAAACACTTTTTGTTATCCAGTGTAATTATTATGACTTTGGGTTCGCGACTTTCAGGACAGCAACTTCCGCCATCCAACCTCGCAACCAATCTGATCGAAAACCCTGGTTTTGAGAACGGGCTCCGTTTCTGGGACGTACCTTCACGTTACTGTCGGGGAGGTGAAGTCCTAGTTTCAGAACAAAATCCGCATAGCGGCCAAAAATGTCTGCAAATGCAGGGAGATAACCTTAAAGCTTCATTAAGCATTTATTACCATTCCCGCAAATTCAGAGTCGGCGATAAGTATAAACTGGGGTTTTTTTATACAACCTCAAGCAATCCGCACCCCAAGTTTACCATAAAAATAGATTTCAGGGACACGACCGGCAAAATCATAAAAAAGCTCTTTTTCCATCCACGTTCGCCTCGAAAAGAGTATTCACGTTTTGAGTGTACTTTTTACATCCCGGAACAAACGGTTCAGGTTACGCTCTGCATAGTCTCTGTCGGCGCCGGCAGACTGTCGGTAGACGATATTGAAGTCATCGCGGAAAAGACTGATGGTTACAAGCCTTCTTCCCTGGCTTATTCGCTGGCGGCTGAACCGCAGGCGGTTCTTTGGTATGAAAATCCATCCACTAGGGTTCCCGCCCGAATTTCGGACAAATTGCTGCTGACTCTTAATAAAAAGGATAAAATAGAAATTTTCGCCGCCAAAGGCGAATATGAACCGTTCCAGTTGGTAATGACGCCGTTACGGGATTTTCAAAAAGTCTTTCTCGAATTCACGGATCTGAAAAGCCGGAATGGAGAAGTTCTTACAGCACAAGAGCATATTTACTATAATCCGGTTGCTTACGTAGATGTTCAGAAAGCAACTAATAATTTGAGCATTCTCGGCCTCATTGCGGATCCACTCCTGCCAGTTGGAGAAGTAAAGCTGCAAGAAGGCCGGAACCAGCCGTTTTGGATTACCGTACGCGTCCCCCGCAGCGTCAAAAGCGGCAAATATAAAGGCAGTATCAAGTTAATGACGGAAAAAGGACTTTATGCCAGTATCCCCTTGGAGTTGACGGTATGGGATTTTGCAATTCCGGAAAAAAATCCATTGAAAACCCTTTTTCTGTTCAACGAATACTGGGCGCAACGTTTTGATAAACGCCCGCGGAATGAGATAAAAAATGATTTTTATAATAATTTTAAAGCGCATCGAGTTGCTGGCACATCCACATTTTACCGGAATCACTGGCCAGAATGCGAAGTTAAAGATAAGCGCCTGAAAATAAACAGTTTTGCCGCATTTGACGCGTTTTTCGAACCTATCAAAAAATATGGTTTTAACACACGCTACCATATCCCCGGGATCGGCAGACCAAGAATCGGCGGTTTTTCATGCGGCCAATGGGCAGATAACGTAGGCTGGCTGGGATACCCTCTGTTAAGCCCGGAATTTAACAAGTATTTCAGCGGATACTGTCAGCAGGTCGGGAAGCATTTACAGGAAAAAGGTCTGCTTGACCAATCTTTTGCCTATGTCTATGATGAACCTTTATTGGGAAATTATTCCAAAGTACGCGCCGTTGCACAAATCATTAAAAAAGCCTTTCCGGAAATAAAGAATTTTATAACTGAACAGCCGGAACCCGGCTTAGTGGGGCCGTTTGACATCTGGTGCTGTTCCTTTCCCGGTTCGTTTTCACCTGAAACTATTGAAATAAGAAAAAACAAAGGAGAAGAAATCTGGGGATATAATTATCCGATGTCGCTGGAACTGTCGCTGACAGCCCACCGGGTTTATACCTGGCAGGCATACCTTGCGGACTTGAAAGGTCTTTTGCTTTGGATGGTCAACAACTGGCGTAATCCCAAAATTTCCCCATGGACCGATCCGACTCCCCGTGCCAACAGCAAAGATGTAACCACCGCCGGTGGCGCGGTGGCGCTGTATCCGCATCCTGACGGCACCGGCCAGTTAGTTAACTCGATCCGCTGGGAAAATGTCCGGGAAGCAATGGAAGACTACGCTTATCTGTGGCTGCTGGAAAAAGAGATCGATAAAACAAAAAAGAAGTTATCGTACGAAAATTACTCCGCTAAACGACGAGTAACAGAACTCGTTTCCCCATTATTGAAAAACGTATATGAATATCATGATGATGCAGCGATACTGCTGAAAGTCAGAGAAAATATTGCGAATGAAATCCTTGAATTGAACAAGCGACCACTATTGCTGCTGGACAGCAATCTGCCCGAAAACACTCTCCTTACGGTCAATTCCGTTACCCTCAGCGGAAAAGTCAAATCCGAAAGTCGGGTAAGCATCGGCGGCCGGCCGGTTCCGGTTTCAGACGGGTATTTCAGACAAGATATTTTTTTGACTCCCGGAAACAACAGGATCGAAATTGCCGTCGAACGCGACGGACAAAAAAAGGTCGTATACAGGAATTTTATTGCGGGAAAAGACAAAAACCTTGAATTATTCCGACAAAAACTGTCCGCAATGCGCCGGAAAGGAGTAAACGTTTCCTCCTATGAAAAGCTCCTCGCACGAAGCGGAAAACGGTATGGACAAGAAGAAAGCGTCATGGTAGCCCAAGCCTTGGAAGAACTGAACAAGAAAGAGTTCCAAAGTGCAATTGCCCAGGCAAAAGCGTTTCTGACTCCCAACAGCTCGTATAAGGTTCTGCTGGCCGAACTTGAACATCAGTGCAAGATCGGCAATATGAATAAAACGGCAAGCTATCTTGCGCAACTCGAAAAACTTAAAACCTCATCCGGAACAACAATGTCGCCATGCAAACTGGAAATAATAAAATATCACAGGCATTTAGGCTACCGGCTTAAGAATTCCGTTCTGGACGTCCTTATTCTGGAAAGCGGCGGCAGAATTACGGAATTCAAGGTAAACGGAGTTCCGACCCTTCATGTAAACACAGTCAACCTGAACAATGATTACCCTGAAAGTGTAAGGTGCGACTGGAATAAGTTGAAAAATAAAAGTTGGATAGATATCGGCGGTTACGAGGACTGGGGAGAATGGAAATGGCTCCTCGGCCATATCGACTGGAACTGTAAAATAGAGAAACTGAGTCCGGCAAAGCTTACCCTTTCCGCCTCGGTAGATATTCCGGAATCCCTTACTCCGGGGGCAAAATTCAAACTAAAAAGACTGATGACGCTGGAAGCCGGTAAACCTTATCTTAAAATAAGCTACGTCATAAGCAATCCGGCTCCGAAATCGGACCGATATTACCAGCAGGATCTTTATCAGTATAATTTTCACTGGCGCGCCCATACCGAGTTTTCAATCGGAAAAAGTCCGGAAAACGACAGTTTTATTGTACCGGCTCCAGGGAAATTACCATGTTCAAAATTCAGCTTTGCGGAACCAAAGCGGCTGGAGAGTTTTTGCAGTCTTAAGAAGAACTACGTCGGCGCTTATGATGAACGCGAAAAAACCGGAATATTTTATATTTTGCCGCCATCGATAAAAGACGTTCTACTGTTTTACAACAGTTTCCCCAGCGGCTGCTACAATCTGGAAGTATTCAAAAGCAGAACAAAAGGATTGGCGAATTGTGAGCCGTTTAATATTCTGCCCGGTGAAAGCGTTACTTTTGATATTTATCTTATCGGCATAAACGCTGATGATATTGAGGCGGCGAAACAAAAAGTTGAACAATTCGCCGGAGAATTGAAATAAAATGCAAAATACCAATCTGAGTATTTTATCGAAAAACTATCTTGCCCCAAAGCGGTTCCCATTTGATCAGGGTGCAGACGCCGTTTACTGTCTGCCGACGGGAAAAAACGGCAAAGACAGTTATCAAAAAGCCCACCGCGATGGTCTGGCGACCATAGCCCATCTGTCCCTGTGTTTTGACCCGGCTTGGATTGCCGCAAATCCAGGGGAAGTCTCCGCCTTCTACTGGCTTTCCGAGAAAAATACGGCGACTACCGGAACCTGTACGCTGTCCCTGCAGAATGAAGATTACATGCACAATCAGGTAAAAAGCAGACCGGTGGACACACTCCATGACCCGGCGCTTTACTGGCGGGTGTTCGACCGTACAGTCAACAGGACGTTATCACCGGCAGAGTGGCGGGTTTCCGCAGATTACGACCAGATAATAATAAAAGGCGCGCGGCCTTCGCATACCTATCAGGCGGCATATCTGGTTTTCAATGTCGAAGTCAACCGCAGCTCCCCGGAATTCACTTATCCGGATCCCAGTGACCCCCGCTACGGGAATACCGCTTATGACGAAAATGTCCCATGGCTTTATCTGGTAAACCCGCTGTCGCCCGCCTCACAACAGCATACTCTGCGGCAACTGGAAGCATTCCTGAATGAATGGAAAGGTGATATTGACCTGATAAGGATACTGCTTTCCTGCCGTTACACAACTTTTATGGACAAGGAAAGCAAACTCTACGGCGGCTGGGACGCCGACGGTGAAAAAATCTCCGGTTGGAACTGGTACGGCTATGGGAGGTTTGCACATCCGGATACTCAACTCGCTTTTACCCGCAAAACCGGTATCGAATTCGATATTGACTGGCTGTTGCAAAGCGGTTATGGCCAGATAAAATATCCGCCCTCGCGTGAATACCTGGCCTGGATAGATTTTATCAACGAAGAAGTCATAAATTATCATGTTAAAATTTCCAAGCTTTGCGCCAGATATGGAGTAAAGGTGCAAACGAACATCGGCGACAACTGGATAGGGATAGAGCCGTACCGTAAAAACTTCTCTAAACCGTCATTTCACTCGATCGGCATGTACGGGTTGGGCAAACCGATCGCCAACCGGATGTTGACCGATTTTAAAGACCCGGCTAAACGAGTACTAAAAATATGGTTTGCATCGGAAGCCGGTTCCGGGCATTACGGCGCCGGAGAGGCGGCGCCAAAACTAATCGCCGATTGGAATAAAAGCAAACGGGCGCTGTTTTTCCGTTTTCCGGACACCTTACGCCTGGAAGCGCTGGATGAGAAAGCGGACATTCGGCTTAAACAGGCGGTAAGCCATATGGTCAATGAGTTTTTCGATTATAAAAAGCTTATCGGCGGTCAACAGGTTTACCGTCATCCTATTACAATTTATATCCTGAACTGTTGGGGAAACTTGCGGGCATGGACCGCTTGGGGAGATGACGCCGGCGAATTCCAGAGTATAATCCAGACACACTTGATAGACATGCCGTTAAAGATCAAATGGCTGTCCTTCATGGAAATCAGCCATACGGGAATACCTGACGATTGTAATATCATTTTCAATTTCGGTCCGGAAGGAACCGCGTGGAGCGGGGGATATATGTGGAACCTTCGGCGTGTAAAATCACGCATTGAAGAATTTGTAAAATCGGGAGGAGCTTTTCTGGGAATTGACGCACCGGATTCCGGCGGCAGTAAATCTGTGCGTTCTGCTATATTCGGCTTTGTTCCCGCAGAAAATAAAGCGAATTGCGGTTTACAGTATTTACAGAATGCGGAGGTCACTGAACTTTCGGTCGCCGATTACCACCGGGGCAGAATCGGCTATATAAATGGTTACAGTGGCAATTCTGATTATTACCGGCTGTTGAAAAGAATGTTTTTCCGGCTTTGCCGTCGGGAAAACCGCCTGGAAATGCTGGATACTTCTGCCTCAGATGTGTTTTTGTATTTGTACAAGCGCGAAAAAATATTAATAATTTACAATATGTCAGAACTTGAACGGGAGGTAAAAGTCAAATTTGACCTGAAGCTGCTCGGTAGCAAAACGACAAGCACGGCGGTAGTATCAGATATTTTCAACGGTTGCACTCTAAAAAATACGGGATATAAAGAATTAAAAAACGGAATAGTGCTCAGGCTTATGCCCTGGGAAAGCAAATTTGTCAGAATAACCATTTTATAACAGGAAAGTATTGATGAAAGTATTTTTTATCGGAACCTCGGCATGTATACCGGGTAAAGGCGAAGAAACGGCATCGTTTCTAATCAATGAACACATCCTAGTGGATACCGGTTGGTGCAATGTACTGAAAATGAAGGAATACGGTTTTGCGCCGGAAAAACTCAACTATCTGATCCTGACTCATTTGCATCAGGACCATTATATTGGTCTGCCACAATTACTGTTCTACCTGGGCATGAGAAAAGCCGACGGCATACATTCCCCCCAATGGCCACTCACCGTTATCGGGCCTTCCGAAAAACTTGAATATATCCTCAAAAAAACGGAGGAATTCCTTCAGGTCGAGCGTTTTCAGGAACTGAGCCTGCAACTTCAGCCGTATGTACTGATCCCAGGCAAAATCTATGAAGACGAAAATATCCGGCTGGAAACCATGTCGGCCAAACATGTTTCCGGAGCCGACCAGCCGGAAGCAGCATTGGTTTGCAAACTGACGGATAAACATTCTTCCGGTACAGTCTGTTTTACCGGCGATACTTCATATCACCCGCCGATAGCGGATTTTGCAAAGGGTGTCCCGATACTGATACATGATTCCTGCCATACGTCCGCCGACGACGCTGCCGCCACTGCCAAGGCCGCCGGAGTTGACAGATTGTTTCTGATTCATCATCCCGTTTCGGCAAACGCCGAAAAACTGCGGGAAGCCCAAGCAGTATTCCCCGCGAGTTTTCTGGCGGAAGCAGGCAAAAGCATCGAGATATAGGCAATGATAAACTATTCATGTCATCTGCTCGGCACCGCCTCCGGCATTCCGACGAAAACCAGAAACAACGTCTCTATCGTACTGGCTGTCAATAACGACTATTATATTCTCGACGCCGGAGAACCATGCGCCGCATCCATGCTCAGGAACGGCCTTGACTATAACAAGGTCAAGGCGATTTTTATTTCCCATATGGACGCCGATCATTTCGCGGGATTGCCGATGCTGATAAAATCCATGATCTTGTGGGCCCGGCGGCGAAAGCCGCTAAAACTGTTTGTTCCGCGCGGAGCCGTAGCAGACGTCAAAAATTGTCTTGCGATGATGTACCTGGTGGACGAGGCGCGGGGATTCCGCCTCGATATACTGCCACTTTCCGAGGAATTCGAATACTGGGACAATAATATCTCCATGACTTTCCACGGCAACCGGCACATCAAAAATCGTTTCTGCCGCAACCCGGCACTCAAGGACAAATATCCCGATCTGCAAAAAGAGAGTTTTTCTTTTTGCATCGTCCTTAAAAACCGGGAAATGGTTTACAGTGGAGACCTGGCATGTCTGGAAGAAATGGACGCTTTTATCAACGGAACGGATATTCTTCTATGCGAACTGGCGCATTTTACGCCCGAAATGCTTTTTCAATATCTTTCCGATAAAAGCGTGAAAAGAATAATCTGTCTGCATTTTCATCCCGACTGGGACGACCGGAATGCTGAACTGTTGGAACTGGCGTCAAAATACGGCATTAAAAATATTGAAATGGGCCGGGATAACCTGCAAATAAATTTTTAAACCCAAGAAACGGAATATGAAAAAATTGTATGACATTAAAAACGAATGGGAAATTGTTGAAAACCTTTATCAGCCGGAGGAAAATCTTTATTTCGAGACAATTTTTACCTTGGGGAATGGTTATATGGCGGCACGCGGCATGCCGGATGAAGGCTTTACCGGAGATTCCATTCCCGGATTTTACGTTGCTGGGGTTTTCGATCATTATGAGAACAGTCTTTATGAACTGGTACGTCTGCCCAATATCTTCAACTGTGAAATAATTATTGACGGAAACGAGTTTTCTCCTGACAAAGGCCGGATAAACAATTATTCCAGAACACTAAATATGCGTACCGGAGTTCTGACCCGATCTTTTGAATGGGAATTCGCCGGAAAGAAAACGTTTATGGAAATAAGCCGACTGGTCAGTATGGACAACATTCATCTTGCTGCGGCAAAATACCGGATAATTCCCGTTAATTACAGCGGTAGTATTGAACTCATTACCGCCCTAGATAAAAACACCGGCAATATCGATTGGGGTCCAAATGGTACTTTTGATATTTCCGAAGCACGGCATTATCATTTGAAAGTTATCAATGAGGGCTTTGACAACGATATTTTCCATTTGTCTACAAAAACCGGAACTTCGGGAATGGAAATAACCCAAGCGGTAAGTTCGATGCTTTACTCGGGAACAGATACCTTTATGCCTTCTGCAAACATTGACGATGATTGCAGAATCGGCAGTGTACAATCTTTTACGGCAAAACGAGGCAAAGAATTTATCTGGGAGAAAAAAATCGCCATCTTTACTTCCCGCGATCAGGCTGCGGGGAAGGACAAGGCTTTAGCACTTGAGCTGCTGAATTCCAGCTCCGGGTCGCGGTTTGACGATCTCAGGCGCAGACATGAAACGGCATGGGTCGCAAAATGGGAAGTGGCAGATATCGAAATAACCGGTAATATCGAAGACCAGGTCGCCATCCGCTTCAATATTTTCCATCTGATCCAGTCCAACGCCGAAAATGATCCTATGGTCAGTATAGGCGGACGTTTACTCGGCAGCGAAGTTTTCAACGGTGGCGTGTTCTGGGATACCGAAATGTTTGTCCTACCGTTTTTTCTGTACACCAACCCGGCAGCTGCAAAAAACCTGTTGCTTTACCGCTATAACACTCTTGACAAGGCCAGGGAAAGGGCTGTGTATCATTGGCTACGGGGAGCTATGTATCCATGGACTAGTGTTTACGACGGCAGGGAACAGTGTGATTTCTGGGAATACGCTAATGTGGAAGTACACCTCAATGCGGATATTGCGTATAATATCTGGTATTATTTTGCACTTTCTGGCGACGAGGAATTCTTTTTGACTGAAGGGCTCGAAATATTGATCGAAACCGCCAGGTTTTGGAACAGCCGTTTCTTTTATAACCGCAAAACTAAACGCTACGAACTAATACTTATACAGGGGCCGGACGAGTACACAGGTCCGATAAACAATGACACCTATACTCTCATAATGGCAAAATTGAACTTGGAAATGGCGGTGGAAGCAATTGAACGCTGTCAGGAACGGCAGTCGGACAAGTGGAATTCGCTTCGGCAAAAACTGGATTTTACCAATGACGAAATTAAAAAATGGCTGGAAACGGCAGCCGGAATCTATGATGATTATTATGATGAAGAACAAAAACTTTTTATTCAGGATGAAGTTTTTCTGCGGCGGGTACCGATAGCCCCTTTCAGCATAAAAATACCCACGAAAATGCTTCGTTTCACTATGCCATCGTATGATACGCTTTTGCGGTACCAGATCGTAAAACAACCCAGTATCATATTGCTGATGTATCTGTTGCCCGACAGGTTTTCGCATGAGGAAAAACTTGCAAACTGGAATTTTTACGAACCCAAAACCATCCATGATTCTTCCTTGAGCTACAATACTCATTCGATCATAGCCTCAGAACTGGGTTTTAAGGCAAAGGCCTATGACTATTTCCGAGAAACGGCTTATCTCGACCTAAATAAAGCCAGAGATACGAATTTAGGGCTTCACAGCGCCTGTATCGGCGGTGCTTGGCAGGCAGTAGTTAACGGGTTTGCCGGGATGAGACTTAAAAACGGAAAGCTGGATTTTGCTCCTTCAATCCCGAACGCATGGAAAAAATTCCGCTTTAAAATTAATTACCGAGGCAAAGTTTTTGTAGTTGCGATAGCCCCAGATATAATCAGCATTCTAGTCGAAAACACGGACAGTATTAACGAAATTACGGTGTACGACAAAGCGGTCAGGTTGCCCCGTGACCAAGAGGTAGTTCTAAAATGCAGATAGAAGCGGTTATTTTTGATCTTGACGGCGTCATAACAAGTACGGATGAATATCATTATCTGGCTTGGAAAAAATTATTCGACAGACTTGGAATCGAATTCTGTCGCAAAGACAATCAAAAACTCAGAGGTATCGGAAGACGTGAGTCGTTTGAACTTATCACCGGAAATAAGTTCAGTAGGAATTGGGTTGAAACGTACTTAAAAGAAAAAAATGAATTTTACCTCGAATTTCTGGACCGCAATATGTTATCTCCACTGCCGGGAATAACAAAATTTCTCAGACAGTTGGATTCAGCGGGAATAAGGAAAGCCATTGCTTCCGGTAGCAGGAACGCCATACACATTCTGGAAAAGCTCGGCATGACAAAACATTTTGAGGTACAAGTCGACGGTTCAATGTGTACAGTAGGTAAACCTGCACCCGATTTGTTTCTGTTGGCTGCAAGGAAACTCCATATTCCATCGTTTAAATGCATTGTCGTGGAAGATTCTCAAGCCGGCATTGATGCCGCCGCTGCTGCGAGAATGAAATCCATCGGCATTGGAAATCATTTAAAAAACGCCGACATTTGTCTGGAGAATACTCAGGCTCTGGATATTGCAATTATATTATAAATATGTTGAGCACTAAAAATTAAATTTTGAAATAGAAAAATTATCAGGAAACCAAGACAACTATGAAAACAGGAAAAATAAAGGAATTTCCGGCTTGGCCAACTTATGGCCATGCTGAATGCAATGCTTTACAAGAAGTACTAAACAGCGGGCAATGGGGCATTGGGGGAACTGAAGTTGAAAAGTTTGAAAAAACCTTTGCCGCATATCAGGGTTGCCGCTACAGTGTGGCAATGACTAACGGGTCGGTAACTCTCCGAAACGCTTTGATCGCATGCGGACTGGAGGCAGGGGCTGAAGTAATAGTTCCACCTTATACTTTTCTGACGACCGCAACCAGCGTTATCGAAGCCAACGGGGTTCCGGTTTTTGTTGATATTGACCCCGACACTTATTGTCTCGACTCGAAAAAAATCGAAGAGGCGATAACCCCCAACACCCATGCCATTATTCCGGTTCATTTGGGAGGGCATCCTGCCGCAATGGATGAAATCATGGAAATTGCCCGGAAACATAACCTTTATGTCATTGAGGACAGCGCCCATGCTCATGGAGCAGAATACAAAGGACGACGAGTCGGATCGCTTGGTGATATCGGCAGCTTTTCTTTTCAGTCCAGTAAAAATCTGTGTTGCGGGGAAGGCGGAGCAATTGTAACCAACAACCGGCAATTAGCGGAAAACTGCTGGAGTATTCATAATTGCGGGCGAGTTATAAATGGGGCCTGGTATCAGCACGAACATATTGGCGGCAACTACCGCCTTTCGCAGTTTCAGGCGGCAATTTTGAATGAACAAATTAAAAAACTTGATGCGGAAACTGAAAAACGCCAGCAAAACGCTTTATATTTGGATGAAAAACTTTCTCAAATCCCAGGGATAAATCCGCTTGTCAGGCAAAAAACAGTTACCAGGCATTCCTATCATCTCTATATTTTTCGTTACGATAGGGAACATTTTAACGGAGTATCCAGAAAAACTTTCCTGAAAGCACTAAATACCGAAAGAGTACCTGCTTCAGCAGGATATGCCGGGCTGATTTATAAGCAGCCGTTAATGCTGAAAAAGCAATTTGGCCCGTTTTCCGGCTGGAAACTTACCAATCCCGGCTTGGACTATTCAAAAACCGTCTGTCCGGTTGCGGAAAAAGCTGCGGAGGAAGAAGGCTGTTGGTTTCCCCACTACGTATTACTAGGCAGTAAAGAAGACATGGATGACATTGTGAAAATTATATCAAAAGTATATGAACAAAAAGAAAAATTAACTGAGGCGGAACTTTAAGCATGTTGAAATCAGGCATATCGGAAAAACGCATTACCCCTCATCCAGGAATAGAGCTTTGTGGTTACATAGCCCGAATTCAACCCTCTATTGGAGTATATGATGATCTTTATGCACGGGCTTTATATATGGAAAACAATGGCAAGCGGATTATCTGGATTCACTGCGATCTTATCGGTTTTTCAAATTATATTGCCGATCGTATTCGGAAGGTTGTAGCGGAAAAAACCGGGTTACTCCTTAATGATATTTTTCTTTCGGCCACCCATACTCATGCCGGACCAGCAACGGTAGAACTTCGGAAATGCGGTGATATTGATCCGGAATATATAAATTGTCTCGAAAAGGTTATTGAAGAAAGCGCAGAAGAGGCAATTCTTAATCTTGAACCGGTAACTTTATGTTTTTCTGAAACCGAACTTAAAGGAATTTCTGTAGACCGTCGTTGTTCAGGTAAAAATTCTCATATCGACAATAAGCTTTCGGTACTGGCATTTCGCAAAAGAGACGGCTCTTTCAAGGCGGTAATCGCTAATTATGCAATGCATAATGTAGGGCTCTCCTCGAATAACCGCAATATTTCCGCTGATATTGCAGGGTTCGCGGCAAAATTAGCAGGGAAGAGCATTCCCGGGAAACCGGCAGTATTTATGACCAACGGCGGTTGCGGTAATATCAATCCTGCAATAATGACCAATGATTATTCCGGGGTCGAAAAAAGCGGAACAATTCTTGGAAATGCCGTTATAAATGAGATACCCGGATTAAAACCATGTAGTAAAAACAATATTTTGTCCCGGTTTTCCAAATTCGAACTTCCATTGAAATTATCTTCTGTTGAAGAACTCTCAACAATTATGGACAAGCATCGTTTGTACTACGAATCCCTCAAAAATAAGAATGCAGGCAAACGCCTATATGATGCTTTAAATAGCTGGTACGAAAGTACAAAAAAT
>JAQUOK010000028.1 GCA_028717165.1 Victivallaceae bacterium
GTGAGCAGGGTAATACATGAACCCTTTACAGCCCGCCGCAACAGTTTCATAACACCAGATCCGCATTGTCTCCGGAGTTATCCATTCATGCCTGCCTGGTACTTTCCACCAGCCCAGGAACGGGACATGATATACCGGATGGGGTTGGGCTGCCTCCTTGGTTTCCAGAACATTCAGAACCGCAGGAATGAGTTGATAATAATAACCATGATGATAACAGAAATCGCTGATCTCTCCGTATACGCATGACCCCATCGGATTATAACCGTTCGCAATCGCCACCCCGACCGGTTTGCCGGGACTGTGCTTCAGGCAGAAAAGATATATCCGGTTGCATTCGGCTGCCAGAATACCCAGGTTATCCCCGCTGGTCGCATCCATTTTCATGTCACAACCATTAGGCTCGTCCATTATGAAATGTCCCCACAGGGCGGGATGATTTTTAGTTTCTTCAAGGATGGGAATGGTTCGTTCCGGCCCATAAAAAATATAATATTTTCTATTGCCGTTCTGGTAAAAAGCGTCTCCTCCCGTAAATCCTTTCAAGCCCAGCTGCTGCAATCTGTCGTAATATGCCTTGCCTTCCGGACCGGAAAAACCCATGCAAATGTCAAATAGTCCGTCTTTGGTTTTTTCATAATTTGATTCGCGCGGCCAACTGAGCTGAAGCGGGAACTCCTGTGGAAAAGCCCTGACCATATAAGCAGTTGATTCGCCGTCAGTTGTTTCTACCCTTATTATGCAAAGAGCTCCTGCCGATTGCGCTTTCTTCAAATGGACCGTGATGGGAGCCAGATCATTATAGATGCTGGGCGGAGGGGTATAAGCCGGATATTTAACCTTGACGGCCTTGATAAATTTCTTTTCCGGGATAAAGGAATCCGCGGTTACCTCCGCACCATTTAAAAATACCCGTTTTATTGCTAATTCTCCGGCGATCATTTTCCGTACATAACAGTATATCCGGGTCAAATCCTTGGAAAAAGATATACTGCTCAGGATCAAGGCCGGTTTTTTATATGTTATGGTCACGGGTATTTTCACACCTTTAGCGCTGACCAGGATAATCGATGCTTTTTCTCCTTCCGGTTTTAAGCGCGGCCTGATAATGACTTCCGCCATCCCGCCGGGAGGAACGGGATTGGGCAATACCCGGAACCAGAGGAAATCTTTCAGCGGAATTTCTTCCGGGAAGCTTGCCGGAGGATATTCCTGATATGGCATTTGGTCCGCATCAGGATATATTTTGCCGACATTTTTTCCATTGACAATGATTTCTGAAATAAACAAAGGTTCTCTGTCCGGGTTTTTCAGATAAATATGCCAGGCGCCGGCATACATGTAATTTTCGCCGCCTTCCCTGCCGAACTCCTTTACCCAGGCGGTTTTCGCTCTTTCAAAATCAGGTCGCCAGTATGCATAATCCACATATTTATTTCCCGCTGCCGTAAGCAAAATGAAGCCGTTCATCAGACATGTCCCCGTCAATATAAGTTTAATAAGATCACTACCCATTTCAGTTCCCCCATCCGGTTTTATTCAGGCAAATTCTTCAGGAAGTTTTTTTCGTCAACCAACCTGGTTCGTATCTCAATTATCAAATCTCCTGCTTTGTTTCCCGGAGCGACACCGGCTTTCAACCTTGTCGCCGGATGGTAGGTATAGAGAACAAGATTTATAACCGTTAGCATTTTATCCTGTTTCATTTCATCGACGCTGAAATTTTGTGCAGGCGCAATCAGAAAATAGAATTTTGCCTCGTTGCCGCAACCCGGCTGATCGGTTAAAAGCTTTTCGAAACGCTTGGAAATCGTTCTGTCGAGCAGATATGTCTGAAATCCGGAGGTGATATTGAACTGCAGATCCCGGCCGGGCTTCAGGCCGCTTTGCCGTTTCCCCAGGCGGTCAGTCATTTCGCCCAGGCAGGCATCCGCGTTTTCTTTTGCTTCGGATACCGCAAAACAGTAAGGCGACGGTTCAATAAACCGGTCCTGCATTCTGATCCCCTGGATTTCCCGGTCGGTACAGGTAACTTTCAGCTCCACCGGGACATAAAAATAAATTTCATCTTTATTCCTGCCGGAAGTTTTTCCGCAATAAAGCGTACCGGCCCCCCGGACGACCGAGAATTCGCCTTTATGAACGCCGTTTTTACAGACTTGGATTTCCAGCGGGGTATTGGTCGCAGTAAAACTGCCGATGTTGACTTCCGAAAGCGGCGGTTCCACTGCAGAGCAGGAAGTCAGTAACGTTCCCATCGTACCGCAAATAAGCGGCAGCAGGTGATATCTTCCGGTACAGTTATTTCCGTTTTCCCGGAAAAACTTTTGATTTTTTCCCGGCTGCTCAATTTCGTCATTTATTTTTGACATATAATATTATCCTTTTCCTTATCCGCAGTTCGAACTGCGTTAAAATTTTATTTCAATAATTTCGCCCTGGGCAATTATTCCTCAGCCATTCAGGATAAAAATTTTCGCATGATTTTTTCACAAATCAGGACAGAGGTTTATGGCCCCCCTTTTTATAAATATGGAGTTTTACTGCTCGGGACCTCAAATAGGCATCATTGCCATCAGAGCCGCAGGAAACCCATTCGTCAACTTTCGCCGCACTGTGACCGCGTCCGCAAAGGTTTTTCGTGGAGTCAAGTACGGTAAAAAGCTTTTCATAAAGTTTCCCGCCGGGCAGGATGTCGCCGAACTTCATCCCAAGCAGCATCAGAGCGTCAAGATCTTTTTTTTCATCACGCAAGCCCATCCCGATTCCCGCATTGCAAATATTGTGTTCCGGGCTGTAACCGGCGCATGGGGGACAAACCATACACGGCCCGCTTACCAGCTCAACCGGGATGTCGGGATTTTTCTGAATTATATCCGCAATTTCACAGGCGTTATCGGCGTCGAGAGGTTCCATTTCACAAGGTTTCCTGCCCTTGACAATACAAGCGATACAGGCCAGATGATGCGGCCTGACCTGGAGTTGTCTTTTCTGATAAAGCTGTGCCGCACTCATTTGCTTGCAACTGGCAAGTTCAGCCGCGGGGCGGCAGGGCGGAATAATCTTTTTTTCTCCGGCGGCAATGCCGCGTTCATAGTTTCCGAACTCAGCGAATTTGCATTCCTGCCATTTATCGGTACAGTACTTTCCCAAAGCGCAAATGTCATCGCAGGTTTTTATGTGCTTGAAAATTTTTCTTATTATGTCAGAAGCCGGTTGTGCCGTGCCGGGAACCATATTCAGGTCGCGCAACACTGCCAAATCACGCCGGTCATTGAATTCCTGCCCTTCCGGGGTGTCGTATTCCCGGCCGGGATTCTGCCAGGCATAAGCGCTGATGCAATTACAGGCCAACAATAGCGGACGATTTATGTTTTCCCTGATTTTGACGGTCAGGCTGTCGAGACGGTCTTCAAAATAATATTTTTCACGATTCCGGCGTCCGGTACGGCAGATCAAACACATCAATTGATAAGGTCTGACTTCAATAACTTCATTTTTCATAATTTTTACCTTGCCCCGTTTCAGAGGGGGTGATATAATTCATTTACGTTGTTACCACGTACTGTTTTGATAAAAATTCCCCGGCTGGTCTATTCCGCCATTTATTCCCGTGACAAATTAAAATTCTTCTGCAGAAACGCTTGGGTAATGTCCCTGATTATTCTTTATTCTCTTGTAACCTTTCCCCATGGCGCTTCCCGGTTTATAACGCCGATTCAGTGGCTAATAATAACGTCCATATTTATCCGCCGCCTCAAAAAATGCCGCTATATTTTCCCACGGGATGTCTTCATTCAGCAGGTGGGATGGAGTCATTATATATCCGCCGCCGCAACCGATTGTCTCCATCCTGAGTTTTACCTCTGCAAAAACATCTTCCGGCGTTCCCAGCGGAAGAGTCTGCTGAACACTGACGGCCCCGAAAAAAATAAGCTTTTTCCCATAATTTTTCTTTATTTCGGCCGGGTCCATTACCTCCGGCTGGATTGGATTCAGAATATCAACGCCTATTTCTATAAAGTCGGGAATCAGCTCTTCTATGAAACCGTCCGAGTGCAGAAAAAATCTGGTTGCCGGACTGTTGTTGTGCACGGCATCAATTATCCTTTTCAGACGGGGTTTGAACAGATTACGCCAGGTAACCGGTGAGATCAATAGACCTTTTTGTGAACCCAGGTCATCACCTATCCCGAAAATATCAGCACCCGCCCGCGAGGCTGATTCCGCATCCCGCACCGCAGCATCAGTAATCTTATCAAGAAAAAAATTCAGCCATTCTTCCCGGCAGGCTATATCTATAAAAAACTGTTCCCGGCCCCTCAATTCAAAAGCTGTCTCAAAGTCACTGACCATCCCTACAGCCATTGCCGCACAACCGATAGCATGGATGGCCTCAACCCGCTTTTTCAATTCATTAAAATCAATCCTCGGATTGCTTATCTGCCAGGATAATAATTTATCAATGTCTCTGGGACAGGGATTTTCCAGCCGCACCGGAATTTGCGGATTTTCCCCTTTAACGGGCGTCATCCGAATTCCCCTGATATCCTGACGGAAACATTCTCCGGGGTGTTTGCCGGTCTTTTTTTTGAAAAATGCTATGGTACTTTCGTTATAAGTGTTTATCGCAACGTCATACAAAGCCCGGGGAACCATATCCGGACACGCTTTGTTCAATACGGCCAGCACCCTTTCCCTTGAACTCATCAATTCACAATTATTTTGTCTCTTAAAACCGCTTCTCCTGAAGGGTCTTTGACTTTTTTGCGCTTGACCAATTCCGCCATTTGTTCCTGTCATCGTATTATCTTCCTGATATGAATTAGTTTTTTTCTACGGAAAACGTTTGTATAATATGCCCGCTCTTTCCTGCGGGATAAACATTGCAATATCAGGGTACGTTCAATTGCTCTATTTAAGCCCATAAGCAGGTATAATGCAGATGTTTTGTTTAAGAGACAATATATACGGTTCATTCCTCAACGGCTACAGTAGAAAAACCGTAATCCGTGACTAGTCCCTCCTTGTCCACATCATCCACATGGCCGTCCCCAAAGAGACAATTTGCCTGTTTTGAATGGCGAATATGAACAGGGTTGCCCGCCTGATAACTGATAAAGTAGTACCATTGCTTGTTGGAATCACTACCAGTGGCTGAACGGCGGCTGTCTGCAATAAACAGAAACTCGGAAGGTTTGCCGCCGGTCCCGCCGCCGCCGGTTTTAACGACCGGGTTATGGAGGATCCGGTATGCAACGTACGTCCAGTATTTGAAACCGTAGGTATGGGAAGTCCCGTCCCAGACCCCCATTCCGGTGTTGGTAGGAAAGCTGGGGCAAACGAAAATACTTGCCTTCCCGGAAACCGGTTCCTGGGCATAACCGTTCAGATAGAGTATCTTCGTCCAACCGTTTTTGCCGTCATAAGAATACGTAGACCAGCCGTTATAATCGCTTGCATATCCCATCTCCAGCAGTCCCAGCTGTTTCAGATTGCCGGCGCATAGTATCCGGTAACCTTTCTCTCTGGCTTTATTGAGCGCGGGAAGCAGCATTGAGGCAATGATCGCAATGATCGCGATCACAATGAGAAGTTCAATGAGTGTGAAATTTTGCTTTTTCATGTTCAGTCTCCTTATCCTGGGGGTAAAAATATTTTTGTTTTTTTGCGATAAATATGTTGAATTCCCATAAAATCCCAAAACCTCCTTCTATTTTGTATTCTCTATCTGATTGGGATTGCAAATTACCATGGGCGGATTATCCAGCGCCAGAGCAGTTTCCATCCCGCCTTTTTTCAGATTGTGCTTAATCCGGGAAGCAGGAGAAATTCCGCCGATGGAAGGATACACGTTGTATGCTTTATTACACCAGTTGAAAAGCGCCATTGCCGCCTCTCTGGACTTGCCGTTCCAGGCGTTGTCCCAAACCGCGGTCGCAAAACTGTATCCATTTTCAGACGAAACAATGCCGTATCTGGCTTTATGCCTGACATAACCATATTTTGTTTCACCTACTTCTTTTAAGCTGCCTGGAGATTCCATGGAACTGTCCTGATAGCTCGTGAAAAAACCTTTTCCCATATAATTAGCGGTTTGATTCCATTCCTTCAAATCCAGGTGCCAGATTGATGAATCATTAAAGAAGGTAAAGGTGATTTTTACATCTTTAGGTTCCTGCCAAAGAAATTTTTCTCTGCCCTTCAGCTTTTTATCATCCAGAGTTCTTATTCCGCCCCATTGATTATTCATGGTCTCAGCAAGGACAAACTTCGCGAAAACCGGGCCTCTGGTATAGACGACTTTAAAAGGCATTTCAATCACTCCCAGAGAATCAACGCCGTATCCATAGACAGGAATTTTAGTATCTCCCTCAGGCGTTTTGACCGCGAGCCCTTTAATCCCATTGCGATAAGTTCCGCCGCCGAAATGAAGCCTGACCGTTATTTTACCAGTGTCAACCGCGCCATATTTATCTGTCTTCATCGCTTTTATCGGGGTATATGGGGGAACTTTTTTCATGCCGCCGGTTTCAATCGTATCAAAATAAAGAAAAAACTTTTTATATTTTCCGCTTTTCAGCTCATCCAGGACAAAAACCACTGTCCCTTTGCCGTTACCGGTGTCATCGTCTTTTCCCTTATAAGTCGTATCATCGTACTGGCAGGGAATTTCCTTGCCATCCGAATCCACCAGCCGCAGTGAATTGGGCAAATCAAGGGTTTCAGTCGCTTTGGATAATTTCCCCAGCGCCGCATTGAAATCCACCCCCACCTCAATCGGATAACCCTCATAATCCAGAGTTCCCGGCGCGGTCACCATAAGCGGGATCCTGAAATGCCAGGATTTATCCTTATCCGTTTCGCTTGTCGGTTTCCACCAGTTCCCATTTTCAGCCTGAAGATCAAGCGAACTAAACATGCCGGTTAACATAACAATTCCCAGAAATGTTTTCCATGAATTCATAACTGCCTCCTTTTTAATTTGAATTGCTTTGGAAAAGACAAAATTCGTAAATTCATTAACTTTCGTATGACCTCCTGTATTTTATCCTGAAACTTTTACTTGACATAGTTCAACACTATTTTACTTACAATACCCTGACTGCCGGCATTGTTTTCCGAACATGCCCTCAGAGTATTGACGCCTTCATGCAGATCCCAGGTAAATTCACTTTTCCCGGTTTTCCACCCGGAATTGTCCAGGTCAGTCGCAAAACGGGTAAAGTTGGGAGTAAAAGTATCCAGCCAAACCTTTACCGTCCCCGGTTTTGTCCCGTATTCAAGGGAAAACTCAACCTGATTCAAGGTCGGATACAGGTCCCGCGCCTGACAGGTAAATATCGAATAGTGCTTCAGCGGCGGCGCGCTCTCATCCGTCCAGTTAAGGTAACCGTTCCATGGCCAGGGAAGCATTCCCCGGCCGTGATTCAAGGGTATGGGATACTTTTGTGACAACAGATTGTTCCGCGGCAGAATACGAAAATAATCGGTGTTTTTAAGGAAGATATTGGCTTCCACGCGGTACTTATTGTCGCCCTGACGGATCCTGACGTCAAACAACTGCTGGGGATATTGAGCCTGTTCAGCAACGTTTTCCAGACAATTTCCGGAGTTTTTCAGCAACTGCTTGCGCCAGTCGTTTTTCCCGGCATTGACATTATGCAGATCAAGAACGCTCAGGGGAACTCCGGTAACCCCGTCATAATAATAGTAGTCCCTGGTGGCATCCAGAAAGACCCATTTCCGGAAATCTTTGGACCACGCTTCGCAGATTTCGTGACCGGCGATATTGACATGGCGGGCCGGAATACCGAAACTAAGCAGCGCATTGGATAAAACGACCGCGCTGGCAGTACATATTTTGTCCCGCCGCCGTTGTTCGTAAGTATTCATCATCAGGCGCTTACCGGCGGTTTTTTCCGACAGCGCATGATCCAGCGGGTTCCAGGAAAAATCCTTCTCTTTTCCGCTGATCCCCGCCCCGAACGGAACCAGGTAGGCCCAGTGCATGAGTTTCAGGATCTTATCGAATTCACCCGCCGCGTCTTTGACCACGGAATCCAACTGAAAAGCGGTTCTGAGTTTTACCAGATCAGGATGCTTATAATTTTCATATTCGTAGTTGAAGGAACTCCTTTCGATATGCTGATTTTCATATTCCATAATATAGACACTGTCCGCCCATGACGGTTTTATCAGCTTACCCTCACTTTGAATATTTACCGCTTTCAGGGACGGCGTCAGCCTGGGATTGCCGGAGGCCATTACCGCTTTCCACTGGAGATACTGTCCGCGCGGTTTCAGCAACTGTCCCGCCCGATATTCAGCCCATTCCGTCCAGGCATCCGGGGAGTATAACGGGATTTGGCCGCTGCGGACGAAGAAACGGATCCCGGTTTCAGCCGGCGTTCTTTTCCCCCATTCGAGTTTTACCGCTGACAAATCCGCCCTGGCTTTTATTGCGGTATCCTGTCCGGTCAGATCAATAACCGGAGAGATTACGGCGCCTTCCCGGCAGTATTGCTCCAGGTACAATCTGATGGAATATTCTCCCTTCACATTGGATTTCTGACCAAGATTTCCGGTCCAGGTCTTTCCCTGATCGAAACTTTTCATACTGGTTAACGGCCATGTCCGGTATTTTATGCTCGTGCCCTTGTCGAAGTTACGGTAATCGGACAGACCGATAAGGCAATTGCCGCTTTTCTCTTTAAGGCTGAAAATAACCGTATTTTCGCCCTTTTTCAACCATTCCGGAGGAAATGCGGCATAATAAACCCCGGCATTCCCAACGGTATAAGCTTCATTTGAATTTTGTCTTACATAATGCCATTTCTTCTGGTCGTGCTTTAAAAAACGGTAGACAAAAGAATGCTCATTCACCTTAATTTCGATTTCCCCGATATTGCGGAAAATTGCGAAAAATATAATTTTTGCGCAAAACGCGTCAGGATTCTCCAGACAGAATATCTTCTTTACCTGACAACCGCTGTTAATCACATCAGAGGCCGGACCGTATCCGCTTACTCCCGCGGCGCCGGGAGAATCGTTTTCGATCAGTACGCCTTTTTTCAAGGTAATTGACAGGTTCGACAGGATTACATCGCTTACATTGCATTCTTTAAATATTTTTGCAGCATCCCATTTCATTTTTAAAATTTCCTTCCCGCCGGAATCTGCACCGTCCGCCTGAATAAGCAGGGATGGCAGCAGCAGCAGTAGCAAACTGGCAAACAGCGCTCTGGTTATTCCATATGACATTACTTTTTCTCCTTTTCGACTTTTTCCCCGGCCTTGACAATGAATTTACCAGGTTTGCTGAATTCGCCGTAACCGCGCCCGTCCCAGGCCGCAACCCGCCACCAGTAAGTTCCCGGATTCAGCTTCAGCTTGGTAAATGACATTACCCCCAAGCCCTGATAAGCGCCTTCCCGGGGAATGGGAAAGCCCCTCTCTTCTTGAGACCAGTACGTGCAGTGCGGACGCATAAACAGCATTCCGTTTACACCAGTCCTGCCTTTTTCAATATATCCCTGAACAAATCCGGCAGGGTCATTTTTACTTTCATAGACTATCGGCCCGGCAAAATCGGAAGAAGCGGAAATTACCAGTTTGAAATGCAGCTTGTCATTGTTGTAATCCTTCGGGATATTCCAGTATAAAGGCGGATCGGACCGGAAAACCTCTATATTGCCCACGGGTGAAACAAGCTGGGGCGGACATGGATACGGCTGATGCCCGAAAATTTCATATTTATGCGATTTTTCGGCTCTGAACTCGATTCCCTTTCCCCAGCGGATATAAGTATACGGCACCATTTCAATCTTATCCGGATTGCTCACATCATATATATGGACCTGGTCCGGTTCCCAGACGGCGGGATATGCCGGCCAGTAAATGACGGGCGTTTTCTTTCCGGTCCATTTATCGGGCAGGACAATTTTCGTCAGAATGGATTCACCGTAATCATTACGGACGATTATCTTATCTTCGGGAATACCGATGCGGGGAGACACAGTCCCGTCAGACAATCTCCAGTATTGCACATAGCATTCCGGTTTGCCTTTCCTGACCTTAATCGGCCCGTCGTTCCATATATATATTCCCTTGCCGGTACATACAAATTTCCTGACCGGGCGGCCCTCCGGGGTTTCAATGGAAAGAATATCAGGAGTATTTCTGAAAGACTCCTGGGAACAGGGTGAAAGATATTTTCCTTTTTCATCATAAGGAACGGCTTTTGCCGTTTCTATAAACCGGAAATGCTTTTTGCCGCAGATATAAGTGAAGCCGTCAGCATTTTTTATGAATTCAGCTCCGGACGGCAGATCAGAGCAGATATCCAGAGGATACGAATGGCCGTCACAGACAATATAGGAAACATCCCCGGGAATACCTATTTTCGCGGAAAGCGTACCGTCCGACTGCAGGAATTGCCGATAATGCCCGGGATTCCCGTAGATTACATTAATCTTTCCCGGATGCCAAATATACAGGGAATTATTATCGCATTTAAAAGTTTCGATCCGGTTCCCTTGCGAATCCCTGACGGCAAACACATTGGCGGGATTTTTAATGCACCTGAACTCCCCTTTTTCCTTTCTGAGGGTAAAACCGCATTTATCTCCCGTGAAATCCACATTACTGCCATAGTCAGCTTCGGAAAGGAAACTGAAGTCTTTATAAGACAGGGAATTATCGCCGAAAACATAAATCGACAATCGGCCCTCATATACTGTACCGGGAGTATTGGGTTTATCAGTTTTTATTAAATAATGCGTATCATTGACTGAATGGCAAATCCCTATCTCTGCCTGATAGTCTTTCGGCGGATCCTGAACCTTATCCAGAATAAGGATGTTCCCCCTTTGTAATTCAGGAGAAGAGCATTGGTAATCACTGTACAGGATGAATTTTCCGCCGAAAAAGTTACCTTGAGGATAGCCGTCATGAAACGGATTGAAATCATAACAGTTAACCTGTTCCGTGCTGGATTCATAGGCGGTAAAAGTTCCATCCGCGTTTACGAATGAGACCCGGTCATAAATTCCGCCGCTGTACCGCGTCAGGGTACAGGGCATAATATTTTCATATTCGAAACCGCGTCCGGAGCCGTATTTCTTCAGAACGGTAAGTTTATTGTTCAGGTCCACCCTTACCTGGTCGCTCAATTTTTGTACGGGAACAGTCATGTCCGATTCGCTTCGGAGGGAACGGGAAAAATCCGTCGCCCTGACATAGAACCCGATCTTATCGGGAGCATTGCGCCGGATAACGACTTTTTCCGGATACTCAATATAATATTGCGGGAGAAAGCCGTAGTTGAAATTGGGGCAAGTCAGAAAGGCTTGAATAACGGCGCTTGCACTGGAATTATATTTCTTGAGATTGAAGCTCAAAGGATGCTGAGCCTGGGAAAATTGAGCAAAATAAGGAGAATCCATAAAGTTAATCCTCATAAAATACTCTGGATTGCCGCTCTTATATAATTTATACATGTTATTTCCGCAATAAGCAAGGTATATGCCTGCGGTATCCTGGCTTACAGCAAAAACTGCCGATTTTCCCGGAACTGAAGTCCAGGAAAACAAACAGGAAAAATCATCTTCGGTTTTCAACAGTCCGGGCTGAACGGACTCACCGTCCGGCCCGCTGATCACAACCGCGGCACTTTTTTCGAAATCCTTTATCCGGACAGTTATATTCCTTGTTTGCCCGTCCGGAGGAAAAGCTATTTCCGTTTTTTCCCGCGCCGGCCTGAATTCGTATATTCCGGTTCCGGGATCATAGCCGAGGAAACTTCCGTTTGTCCCGGGCGTGAGCGGATGCCGGTACTGATATGTTCTTTCCCGAACGTTTTTTTCGGAACCCGGACCAACGCCGGGCGAAAGCACAAAATTCAGGCTGATATTTTTACTTTTTTTGCAGACGAACCTGATCCTGTCCGCAAGCGTGTCGTCAACAGTCGCCAATTGGCCGGTAAATTTTTTATCCCAATATACTCCGATTTTCCGTGAACCTTTTCCGAACAGAACAAATTCCTGATTCCGGTTTAAAATGCCGTAAGTTGATTTATCCAGTTCCAGGGATACGCTTTGCGGGCAGACGGCAAATGACGCGGAATAATTGCAGTACATTTCGCCATCGGCATGCAGACAATAAGTCCGGCAAAGGGTTCCATTATTTTTGCCCCCGACGGTAATCCGGCTGTTTACCCTGATCAGAATCACGGCAGGAGTAATTGCAACTATATTGAAATCAGTTTCAGGTATTTTGTCACTGCAGACAGATACCCCGTCTATTTTCAGATCCGGCTTCAAACAGAGATTCGGTTCCCTGTTGAAATTTCCGTCATTCTTCGAATCATAGTATATTTCAGCAGGGAAATATCCCTTTTTATGGATAAATACTGCCCGCAGCCGGCCGATTTCCGCCCGCATATCCGGAGTCACCCCGACGTCTTTGGACGTTCCTTTGCGCACATTGGCAACAAATGCGCTGACCAGGTTTTCAGAGTCAGGAGCCACGTTTCCGGCGGCGCAACAAGCCTGAAAAACTAAGCCGCCGACTCCTGTAATACAAGTGGCAAATTTTGTCCGCATGTTCATTTTTCCTTACCAGCCGCTATCGCGTTTTGCAGTTTTTTGAAATTAGCCGCCTCGCGGGGTAAACCGATATCCGGAGGCCAGGCGCTCCATTCCAGCGAGAAAAAACCGCCGAAATCGTTTTTCATCATTATTTCCATTACGTCCCGGACCAGCAGATCGCCTTCTCCTAAAAAAGCGTTTTCGTAATTATCGTAACAGCCTTCCCTGATAAACTCCGACTTGCTTATCGGAAACGGGCTGCCGGGGCCTTTGTACTTCATATCGCGGGCGTGGAGATGGGTTATGTCATTCCTGATCAGGGGATAAACATCTTCCGGGATTTCACCGTGAACGATAGAATGAGTAAAATCCCAATTTACGCTTACTCCGGGGCAATCCGCGCGTTTTAAAATTTCCGCGGCATTTTTTACCCGGCAGAAATCGTCATGGGTTTCGAGACAAAGGCTGACTCCGTGATCATAAGCAATAGAACCGTCCTCCCGCAAACCTGCGGCGATCCGGTCATAAAACTTTTCCCGGTTTTCGAGTTTCGGCTCGGGGAGCCGGCCGCCGAATACCCGGATAAGTTTTATTCCCAAAGCGGCGGCTAAGCGGATGTATTCTTTGCAGTCTTCAATATTTTTCCGATATTCAGCATCGTCTGGAGACGAATATTTCACGGAACTTGCCAGGCAGCAAAGACTTATTCCGGCATCTTCGCACTTTTTCCTGATCTCGGCACATTCCTGCGCGGACAGTCCGGGTTCGATACCATGTTTGTGTTTGGCGCAAATTCTCGGTTCAAAACCC
>JAQUOK010000029.1 GCA_028717165.1 Victivallaceae bacterium
GCAAAAATGGGCGGCGGAGAATCTTCCGCAAATCCGCGTTTGCGCTCGGCCTTAACCGCAGCAAGAGCGGTAAACATGCCTAACAACAATATTGAGCGCGCCATCAAAAAAGGTTTGGGTGAACTCGGCGATGTGGTTTTCGAGGAAATCCTTTACGAAGGCTACGGTGCGGACGGCGTTGCGGTACTGATCGAATGCCTGACCGACAACCGCAACCGCTCCGCCAGCGAAGTGCGCATGACCCTTGACCGCAACTGCGGCAACCTGGCGACCAGCGGCGCGGTATCATGGATGTTCCACCGCAAAGCGCATTTCGTAATTACCGGGGAAAAAGCCGACGAGGAAATTCTTATGGACACGGTTCTTGACGCTGGCGCGGAAGATATTGAAGTCGAAGACGGAGTCGCGGAAATCTGGGGGCCGCCGGAAGCGCTCGAAGCGATAATGGAGGCGCTGGCCGCGGCGGGCATCAAGACCGAGGAAGCCGGAATCGTCCGCAGGCCGGAAAACACTGTCACCCTGAAAAACGTGGAAAAAGCCCAGCAGGTACTGCGGCTGATCGACCGGCTTGAAGACCTCGACGACGTCCAGGAAGTCACTGCGAATTTTGAGATCGACGATTCCATCGCCGATCAGGTCGAAATCGATTGATTATATCCCAAGTACATTATATCCGGAAAGATTTATTCAGGCGTTGACAGCCACACGGCTAGGGACAGCCGTGGCTGCACGTTAAACCTGAATGCGGCCCGACCTTAATCGCGAAAAAAATGCAGCCGCCCCTGTCCCCAGGGGCGTAAATGCGAAAAGATTATTATAGTTTTGATCGTAAATCGGCATTAAATGAAAAATACCGGAGCATCATGGTTATTCTCGGCATAGACCCGGCAATCCGCTGTACCGGCTACGGAGTTGTGGAGTTCGGTTCCGATGGCAATTCGCGAATTCTCGACTGCGGGGTTATCCGTAATACTCAGCGCATGCCGCATTCCGAATGCCTGCGCCGCGTCAGCGGCGGAATGAAACAGCTCATTGAAGAATTCAACCCTGCTTCGGCTTCTATTGAAGAACCGTTCCTGGGACGCAACCCGAACACCGCGATCATTCTCGGCATGGTCCGCGGGACAATCCTGGCAACCCTGGCCGAACACGGCATCCCGGCTTATTCCTATTCTCCCCGTACCGCCAAAAAATCCGCGGTAGGTTCGGGAACCGCTTCCAAGGAACAGATAGCCTTTATGATGGCGCATGAATTCAACCTCGATACCGACGATATACCATTAGACGCCACCGACGCTTTAGCCCTGGCGGTATGCCACGCCCGCGCGGCCGTTAATCCGGCCCTCGAATACCTGCTGCCGAAACCGCTGTAACTGCAGGAACTCACCGCGCAAAGCCTGGCTGGCTTTTGACGGCGTTTATGAATGCCAGCATGTTTTCCAGCGGCACATCGCCTCCGACTGCATGCGCCGGGGAAAAGATATAATTGCCGGACAATCCCATCTTCAGTAATGAACCCGTTTCCTTCTCAACGTCTTCGACCGAACCGTAAGGCAGCGTCTGCTGAGTGGACAATCCGCCCCAGAATGAAAGTTTGCCCCGGTATTTTCCGTGCAGGGCATGAACGTCCATCACTTCCGGCTGAAAGGGATTGAAACAGTCAAGGCCAAGCTCGATCAGATCGTCGAAAAGCTCCTGGACGTCCCCGCAGGAATGAATTATGACGCGTTTGCCGTGCCCTTTGACGAAACCGTATATGCGCTTCAGTTCCGGCGCGATGAATTCATGCCAGATATCCGGCCCCATGATCAGGCCGTGCTGCTGTCCCCAGTCGTCACCGAATTGTACGGCTTCAAAATCTTCGTCAATGACGTTCGCCAGCGCGGCAATATTGTAATCCGTAATGCGGCGGAGCAGGGCACGGGCAAATTGCGGATTGATAATGAAATCCATGAGCAGATTTTCCATGCCGCGCATAGTCCAGGCGCGCTCAAACAACGAAAATCCGAGAGCAAAAATCCGGTAAAGCTCTTTTTCCGAAGAACAAGGTTTCTGTTTTAAAGTTTCTTCATGGTAACGCTTCACGATGTCAATTGAAGGGAAAGTATAAGCGTTTACGTCAGGTTCCGGCAGCAGGCAGCCGGAGACAACCCCGATATCCTTGTCTTCCGAACAATCCCAGGCGACACCGAAAAAATCCGTACATAAATCTTTTCCCTCGGCTTTTTTTCCGGGATAAACCGGCCAGCTATGAAAATGATTCTCCAGTTCGGCGGATATATCCCCTCCGAAATAATGTTCAAGCTTTTTCCACGCCTCGAACGTAAACCCTACATGCCACGGAGTATATGGTACTTTTTCCCCGTCAAGCGCCGCGCTTACCACATCCCGTTTCGTCATATCCGCCTCCGGCTTGTTTTTTTCAGTAAAAACATTATATTTACAGTTAAATATAATTATCATTTATACTTAATTGAATTATAAAAATGGTCAAAAACATTATAAAAATAAGCAAAATACCCAAAATATGCCGGGAGCGCTACCTCAACCTCAACCATTGTTCCAGCCTGCCACTGCGCCAAAAAGGCATTGGTTTTTCCGGAGTCAGCAATCTGCGCCGCGGCTATAAAGTGGCTTACTCGAAACTCGCCGAATATATGATGATCGCCACTCTCCGGGGAGAAGGACGCCTGGAATCCGCAAACGGAAAAAAGTATCTGCTGGACGGCGGTTCCGTAATTGTACATCCTCCGGGTTCCGCCTGCGCGTTCCATATCGAAGACGACTGCTGGGACATCATCTGGTTTTATCTTGCGGCCGGGGCTCCGGGGATGGACAATTTTTCCGCCGTCGCTTACTGGCATGACGCCAGTCAATTTCTGGAACTGCGCGCGGCCATGGAAGGCTGTCTGCACGAACACGAGCGCATGTACGGCAGCGGCGATCCTTATGCGGAAAAAGCCGCCCGGAATTACGCAGAACTGACAGTCATTACCCTGAACCGGATACTGGAAAGAAATTTTCACGACGGAAAAGATAAACTGCATGATACGGCGGACGGCATCTGGCTGGCCGTGAGACAGAATATTTCCCGGAACTGGCAGATAACGGAACTGGCGGAACTCGCCGGCATGTCGCCGTCAACTTTTCAGCGTTACATGCGCAAAGCATTTAACTGCTCCCCCAAACAAATGCTGTTGAATATCCGGTTCGAAGAAGCGAAACACCTGCTTTTGTCAACTGCCTATCCGCTGAAGACCATTGCCGAACGACTGGGTTATTCCGACGAATTCGCTTTTTCATACGCTTTTAAAAGACATTGCGGAATGTCCCCGCGCCATTTTCGCAATCAGTCGGTTTGACCAGCTTGCGATAATAAGTACCTCCGGGCCGCCTCAACAACATTGTCACAGCCTTTGCGTAAGGACTCCAGGCTAAGGACAAGCTTATCGTCCGGCTTCACGCCGATGTTTTCAATATCCCTGCCATTGGCCCGGATAAGGTTGCCCGTAACCGTCTGGAGCCGAAAGCCGCTGGGAAGTTTCAGAAATAGCGAAGGCAGACACTTGCCGGAAGTAACGGAACCGAAAAGTTTTGCTTTTCCGGCGTCCTGCATGCCGGCCGCGAATACTTCGGCGCAACTGTAGGAATCCCGGTCAATCAGAACCGCCAGCGGCCCTTTAAAACATTGCGCCTGCGGAAAAGATTTCAGTTCCAGCGGCGTATCCCGGATTACGAGGTTTCCGAAATTAACAGGATCGGGACAACACCACGCAGCCAGCCAGGGAGGATACATCAGCATGCCGCCGATATTGCCGCGCATATCCAGGATAAGGCCGCGAATATTCCGGAGCCTGCCGCTGATCGTTTCGCGGAACCGAAGCAGCATCGGAGTGGAAAATTCCGTAAACTGCACATACCCGATATTGCCCGGCAGAACCGCCGCATAAAAATCGCTGTAGGAACGGGGCAGTACTCCGAATCTAAACCATTTTTCGCCGTTCAGACGGCGGGTCAGGATAACGCTGCGCTTTTTATCCGCGCCGTCCAGATATTCCACCTTAACCTTGCTTCCCGCCCTGCCCGACAGTAAAGCCCGGGCAAGAATCCCCCAGCTCAGGTAAAGTTTCATTTCAGGCCGGAGCCGGATTTCATCTATCGACAATATCACATCGCCCATTTTTATTCCGGCCAGGTCTGCGGGAGAGTCTTTCCTTATGCGGATAACGCAGATCCGGCCGGCGCTCTGCCCCAGATAAATCCCGGTATCGGCAGGCTGATCAGGAGAAAAGGCGTTTTTATTATGCGTGCGCTGCTCTTTTACCGGACCGGTATTCCGGCGGATAACCGACATCGCCCTGGAAAAAACGGTATTGGCCGGAGGCAGCAGCGCAATATGGCTTTGTCCGAGTGCCAGCAGGAGTTTATTGATCTCAAAAGTTATCTCCGTATCCGTACCGGCTTTCAATATGGCAGGCCTGAACTTCAGATAAAGCGGACGGTATTTTTCCTTAAAGTTATCGGTAAAATGACGTTTGCCGACTTCATTCCAGACTTCGTCGAGCACTTCCCCGGCTCGATTCGTTTGTCCGGCACGCCCGGACAGGCAGCCGCCGACTATACATACAATTAATAAAGCGGTCTTAAAAACTGGTTTCATTTCTTCCTGTTGCGACATTCTTTACGCCCCTGAGGACAAGGGCGGCTACATCATAGTTTATCACGTTGTGTGCAAGTTTTTCAAAATATAAGTCCTCGCAGAGGACGATAGCTGGTTAGCCTCGGGCATAAGCCCGTGGTTATGAAATTCGTTATATAATTTAGCCTCCGCAGGATGGCGGCAGAGAACATGCCTGCGTTTCCAGCAGTTTTTCTGTCGCCGCTCTGCGAGGGCTGAAACCTTTTACGTTACAATTCCCACGGGCTTACGCCCGAGGCTAACCAAACGCCGCCGCCCTAGTACCCCAAAAACTTGCATACGGCGTTAAATTCCTAAAAATATGGAACCTAACCGGCTATGCCGGGATTTTCAAGTAGGCCGGCTTTCGATTAAAGCGGCAAAGAGCAACATTATGCGGCCCATCAACGTTGCCTTTCGCCGGTCTCATCGAGACGCGGCGCTACTTAAAACCACTTTTTTAATCCTGTATTATCCTGTTTATCCTGTCTAAATAACAAATTTCTAATATCAAGTTATTTATTGACCTTCGGTTTTGTCTTTGTTTTCCGGGAACAGGAATTCCGTATCAGGGATTTTGTCGTTTATTTTTACGCCAAGTATTTTCGCCTGCATTTTTATTCCCAGCATGTTTATTTCCATAAGCATCGGAAGCCTGACGCCCTCAACGATTTTATAATCCTTGATATCGACCGCAACCTGCACAACCCCCATTTCGGAAAGCTGGCTTTCAATACTGTAGCGGGCCAGGAATTCCTTATCATCGATAAATAACTGCGACGGCGGCACATTGAGTTTGTCAGGCGGATAACAGATAAGCTTATAACAGGAAAACCCGGCCACTTTATAAAGACTGGGATCAAGTTCAACTTTTTTATAAATATCAGTAAGCTCCAAGGCCGGATTGGCTTTTTTGCAGTCAAATTCAGCGAAAGCCAGTTGTACCCCGGTTTTCATTTGAATACCAAGCCCGGCGGTTTCCTTCCACGCCTGAGTGCCGTTAAAAACTTCCGTCGTAACCGGTATGCCCGGCATTTCAGCGACAATTTTGCTTTTAGCGGGGAATTTATACATGGCCGTAACCGCCAGACTGCGCTGCTGCATAGGCACGCCCATCTGCATTTTTACCGTCATGGTTTTCCAGTTCACGGCGACATTTCCGGGATCGGCGGCTTTTTTCATTTTTTCAAACAGCGCTTCCCGGCTCATGTTATGCAAGGTAATTTTCGGAATTTCCGGCGTTACGGAAAGAACCGCCGTCGCCCGGCAGGCGGCAAAACAGAGAACAGCCGACAGAGAAACTAATTTTTTCAACATTCTATTTTTCCTCGAATTTTACTGGTAAATCTTTAAAAAAATATACGCGTTACCGGAATAAAAGCAAATTGAATGATTGTAAAAACAAAATTACTGACTATCTTATCTGACTATGAAAAATAAAACTGCTTTACTTGACACTATTCAGTCACCGGCTGATTTAAAAAAACTCTCCGTGGAAGAACTCCCGGCGCTCGCTTCCGAGATAAGGGAAGTACTGATAAATACCGTTTCCCAGACCGGCGGACATTTAGCTTCCAACCTTGGGGTCGTCGAACTTACCATTGCCCTGCATTATGTTTTCAACGCCCCGAAAGACAAACTTGTCTGGGACGTCGGTCACCAGGGATATGTCCATAAGCTGCTTACCGGCAGAAAGGAACTTTTCAGGAAACTGCGCAATTACAACGGCTGCCTGGGTTTCCTTTCCCCGGATGAATCGGAATATGACTGCTTCGGCGCCGGACACGCCGGCACCGCCATTTCAGCAGCGCTGGGAATGGCTGTAGCCGCTGAACGCCGCGGCAGCGACGAAAAAGTTGTCGCAATCATCGGTGACGGTTCCCTGAACTGCGGCATATCGCTTGAAGGCTTGAACAACGTCAGCGCCAACACGCGAAAACTTATCATCATCCTCAACGACAACAAAATGTCCATATCGCAGAACGTCGGAGCCATTCCGTCCTCTCTCAACCGCATTATTTCCGGACGCGGTTACAACCGCGTTAAGAATATGGCGAAAATGATAATGAGCAAAGTTCCGGCTCACCACGGTATTAACCGGCTGATCAATAAAATAGAAGAAACCGCTAAAAGCATATTTCTGCCCGGAGTTTTTTTCGAGGAACTCGGCCTGCGCTATATCGGCCCCCTTGACGGTCATGACCTGCCGCGCCTCATCCGGGCCCTGGACGTCCTCAAAAATCCCGGCCGTTCCCTTCTGGTTCATGTTATAACTGAAAAAGGCCGCGGCTATCAGCCGGCGGAAGACGCCCCGGAAAAATTCCACGGCCTGGCGGCCTTCGACCGTACCACCGGAAAGAGCAACGGCGAAAACGGCCTGACCTTTTCCGGGGCTTTCGGGAAAACCATGCTCGAACTTGCCGGAAAAGAACCCGGCCTGGCCGTGATCACCGCAGCCATGGCCCAGGGCACCGGCCTCAGCGAATTCAGCAGTAAATACCCCGGCAAATTTTATGACGTCGGTATTGCGGAAGAACACGCGGTGGTATTTGCCGCCGGGCTGGCGGCGGCGGGGCTGCGCCCGGTTGTCGCCATATACGCCACTTTCATACAGCGGGCCCTGGACTGTGTTTTTCACGATGTCTGCCTGCAAAACCTGCCGGTGATATTCTGTCTCGACCGTTCCGGAATCGTTGAAGACGGCCCGACCCACCACGGCATAAATGATCTCGCTTTTTTCCGGGGGCTGCCGAACCTGACGATCATGACGCCGAAAGATGAAAACGAACTGAGGGATATGATCTTTACCGCTTACGAAATGAAATCACCCGTCATAATCCGTTATCCGCGCGGAGGCTCAAAAAAAATCACGGAACTTTCCGCGGCTCCGCCCGCCCCGGTAAAAACCGCCGCCGAAATCATGCGCGAAGGCAAAGACGGCGTTATCTGGGCCATGGGGCCGGAAGTTTTCACCGCCTTGGATATAGCGGAAGAACTGGCGAAACGGAATATGGAAATAACGGTTGTGAATACCCGGTTCCTGCGGCCTTTCGATGCCGGATTGTTAAAACGCCAGGCGGCGAAAATGCCGGTTTTCACGCTCGAAGACTGCCGGACAGTCGGCGGATTGGCTTCGGAAGCGGACGAAACATTGATCAATAGCGAACACAAAAACATAATGCATTTCGGCTGGAAATCTGAAATTATCCCGCACGGTCCTACTGAAAAACTCCGCGAAAATCACGGCCTCGGCAAAAATGAAATTGTTGAAAAAGTTTTAAGATTTAAGGAACCCTCTGAAAATTGCGTTTTAATGTAGTCGTTACTGAAAAAGCCTATTTTGCTTCATAATCGAGGCTGAAACTAACGAAGAGTATGGACAAAAGAGACTGTAAGCTTTTATCGGAAAAAATGGGAAAGGGTTTTCAAAAAGCTGCCACTTGTCCCCCAGGTAAACCGATTGACCGATTACCTGTACGCGTCGAAAATTCTTTAATTCCCGCAAATACATTTGAAAATCCGGATTTGCCTGTCAATATAATTACAACGAACTTATACAAATTCAACAGAGGTCATTATGTCCGGAACAGATATTTTGCTGATCGATGCTTATTCTCAAATATTCCGCTGCTTTTATGCTATTCGCGCCTTGTCCAATTCCAAAGGACAGCCGACCAATGCGGTTTTCGCTTTTACCAAACTGCTGCTAAAAATACATTCCGACTATCCCAGCGCTTACGGCGCTTTCATCCTTGACTGCGGCAAACCGGCGTTCCGGCTCGCGATCGCTCCCGATTACAAGGCCAACCGTCCTCCCATGCCGGACGAATTGCGGGAGCAGATCCCGGTCATAGAAGAAATCGCCCGGGTTTTCGGCTGGCCGATGATTGTCCGGGAAGGCTATGAAGCCGATGACCTGCTTGCCGCCATTGCCGCGGAATTCGATGACAAAACCGTGAAATTCATCAGTTCGGACAAAGACCTCGCGCAAATCATAGACGAGCGGGTCGAAATGCTTGTCCC
Organism: Victivallaceae bacterium; assembly: GCA_028717165.1. Taxonomy (GTDB): domain Bacteria; phylum Verrucomicrobiota; class Lentisphaeria; order Victivallales; family Victivallaceae; genus JAHOYW01. The sequence continues at coordinate 8,702 of JAQUOK010000029.1, forward strand.
GGCATTTAAAGGCGGCGGTTTTACGGTTCGCGGCCGCAAGGAGGCTATCGAGAAGTTCAATGTCGCGCCGGAACAGATGATCGATTACCTGGCTTTGATCGGAGACAGTTCGGACAATATCCCCGGCCTGCCCGGAGTAGGGCCGAAAACCGCGGCGGCACTGATTAACGAGCACGGCTCTATCGCGAATATGCTGGCTGATCCGGAAGCGATAAGCAACCCCAGGCTGCGGCAGAAAATAGTGGAAAATCCTGAACTGCTTGAAAAAAACATCAGACTTATCACCCTGAAAACCGATGTTCCCGACAAACCCTGGAAATCGCTGGATTCGCTGCTGCGCCGAACTCCGGATTGGGACAGGATCAGAAAAATCTGTGAAGAAATGGAACTGAAAAGCATTATCCCTGAACTACCCGAAACCGGCAAAAATCATGATTTGTTTTCGCAAGCTCCGGCGGCGCCGGGAGCAGCCTGCCGGAATCCGGCCAGGCCGGAAAAATTCGCGCCGGATCTTTTCGGAGAAAACTGATGTTATGCCATATTTTTTTAACCGGAAACCGGTACGGCGCTAAAAAAAGCCCGGCTTGAAACCGGGCTTTTAAGGTTCTCGAGTTACCCCCCCCTCAACGGGGTGGCTTAAAAGGTGACCCTAAAAGGGATAATTTTATTTATTGTGTCCTTTTTGGGCATGCTTAGAGTTCCTGGCTCTGTTCGGCTATCTTTTGCTGTCCATAGTTTAAGTCCGGCACGGCTGAGGACAGCCGTGGAGGAGGACATAGATATTATGAGAAAGGTGTAGCCGCCCCTGTTCTCCAGGGGCGAAGATAACGTTGTATGAGTGTTAAACGCTGAACTGTTATCAACGTTTCCCACTCTCTTTTGAGGAGTTAAGCTATATCCTCCGGGTGGGCTTGTTTACTCTCTCTTGTATGCAAAGCGTTTCACAGACCATCAGCATAGCTGAAGGTTTAAGATTAAACAATTAATCTTCTTCCTGTTCGGCCTGATGTTTGGCGATGATTTCACTGGCAATGTTTGCCGGGACTTGTTCGTACCTTTCAAAGTCCATCTGGAAAAGGCCGCGTCCCTGGGTCATGCTGCGCAGTTCAGTTGCGTATTTCGCCATTTCAGCCAGCGGAACTTCGGCGTTTACAACCTGCAGACCTTCTTCGGTTCCCATACCGAGGATGCGTCCGCGCTTGTGGTTCAGGTCGCCGGTAATATCTCCCATATAGTCGTTCGGAACCGTAATCTTTACCTTCATAATGGGTTCGAGGATAACCGGTCTCGCTTTACTCATCGCATCCCGGAAAGCCATTCTCGCAGCTATTTTGAACGCCATTTCGTTTGAGTCGACCGGGTGGTACTTGCCGTCATAAACGGTTACTTTGACATTTTCCACATGACAGCCGACCAGCGGTCCGGCTTCAAGAGTGCTGGCAACGCCTTTTTCAACGGCGGGGATGAAGTTTTTAGGAATATTGCCGCCGACGACTTTATTTTCAAATACGTAAGTTTCTTCCGCTGGTTCGATGCGGAGGAAAACTTCCGCGAACTGTCCGGCGCCGCCGGTTTGTTTCTTATGGCGGTAATGACCTTCACCGCTCATGGTAATGGTTTCACGGTACGGGACTTTGGGGATTTCAAGTTTTACTTCAACCTTATACTGTTCTTTGAGCTTATGAACAACTTGTCCCAGATGCTGGTCGCCCATCCCGGAAAGCAGCATTTCGTGAGTTTCATCATGGCGTTTCAGGGTAACCTTGGGATCGCTTTCGGAAAGTTTGTGCAGTCCCTGGGCAATCTTATCTTCTTCCCCGCTCTTGGTCGGAAAAATGGCGTATGACATGACCGGATTCGGGAATTTGATCGGCGGCATTTTCTTGTTTGAGCCAACGGCGCCCAACGTATTGCCGACATGGGTGTCCTTGAGTTTCGCCACTGCGCCGATACCGCCGGGACCGAGTACGGAAGCGCTTTTCTGGTTTTTGCCGTTGAGCAGCATTATCGAGCCCATACGTTCCTTGGCGGCGGTATTGACGTTGTAATATTCGCTGTCGGATTTGATTTCTCCGGAAATAACCTTGAAGAAAGCCAGTTGTCCGATAAATGGGTCGACGACGCATTTGAATATCTGGGCAAGCGGCGCGCCGCTTTCGGAAACTTCCATTTCGCTGCCGTCGTCAAGCGTAACCTTGCCTTTTGTCAGGGGGCTGGGGAAAAGGTTGTTAATGCTGTCCATAAGCCGGGTGACGCCGATGTCTTTGGCGGTGCTGGCGGCGTAAACCGGAACCAAGTCGCCGCTCATGATCGCGGTATAAAGCCCGGTGGCGATCTCTGCGTCGGAGAGTTGTTCGCCTTCCAGGTATTTTTCCATCAGGGCTTCATCGGATTCGGCGATGGTATCCATGAGCATTTCTTTGTATTTAGCCGCGTCATCGGCGATTTCCGCCGGGATCTCGCTGTCCCTGAGAACATTTACGACCGCACTGAAGCTGGAGCCCTGACCGACCGGCAGGGTTACCGGGACGCATACGGTTTTTCCGTAAGCATCCTGCAGCTGACTCAGGACGGCCTTAAAATCGGCACGGTCACGGTCAATACGGTTGATCAGGATAAAACGGGGTATATTCAAATCCCTGGCGATCTTCCAGGCGCGGGTCGAACCGACCTGCAAGCCGTCAACCGCGTCAACGACCAGGAGAAGACTGTCGGCGGCACTCATGGGAGCAATGGTTTCGCCGATAAATTCGGCATAACCTGGGGTGTCAGTGAAAAACAGTTTTTTGCCTTTCCAGATGCAGTTCAGGGGAGAGGAATAAATACTGGCCTGTTTTTCCTGTTCTTCGGGGGTGTAATCGGAAATACTGGTTTTCTGATCGACGCTGCCCTGACGTTCAACCGCGCCGGCCTTGAAAAGCATCAAGTCGCATAAAGATGTTTTTCCGCATCCGCTGTGCCCGGCTACCACAAAATTTCTGGTTTCACTTATTTTTTCCATTTTGGTTCCTTTTAAAAGAAGTTAAAATTCAAGGAAATAAACCATTTAGTCCCGCATAATCCTTGACAAAACGGCAAATGTACGTTAAAATAGCAGACCTTTAGCGAAAATCAAAACTCAAAATAAGATTTTTACTGTCATATTTTCTTGAATATATTATCGTTATAGAGTAATTTTTCTGGGTTGCGTTTCATAATAACCGGACGGGTAGGTATGGATAAATTGAAGACCAGAGGAAAGCTTTTGCCGAAACTGACTTTTGCGGGAGAAACCCATGTAGGTCTTATCAGGGATGCCAATGAGGATTGTTTCTGCTACATTGACTACAATAACGAAGTGAATTCCATAGCGGTGGTCGCTGACGGCATCGGCGGCCATAAGAACGGTGAAATCGCCAGTTCTTTATGCTGCCGGCAGTTCGTAGCCAGTTGGAAATACCTGAATATCGGCAACCTTACGTCCATTTCCAAAATAAAATCTTTCCTGAGATATGAGATCAGGTCGATCAACCGGGATATTTATCTCCAGAATAAACGTAAAAATTTCGCTTCTTCGATGGGAACGACCGTGGTTGCGGCGGTTTTTACCCCCACGCATGTGATTGTCGGCCATGCCGGAGACGGCCGTTTGTATGTTTTCAGTGACGATTCGCTGAGGCAGCTTACCGAAGACCATAGTCTGGTTGCGACTCTGGTCAAAAAAGGAACTATCACCAGCGAGGAGGCCAAAACCCACCCGTTTGCCCATATAATTTCCAAATCAATCGGCTCGAACTCAAATGTCGAACCGGAAATAAGCGTATTCCCGAAATCCCCCGATGAGCGCTATATGTTGTGCTCCGACGGTCTGTCAATGCATGTTCCGAATCACCATATCGAGGAAATAATCAGGAACAGCGGCACTTCGAAAAATGCCGTGAACGCCTTAATGAAAGAAGCTTTGATCAACGGCGGGGAAGATAATATAAGCATCATCTGCGTGTTTTAAAGATGTGCTCAGTATAATTGAAAAATAATGAGCTTAAAATGCAAGATTCAATTTATAAATTCCTGCGCCAATAGGATTATCTGCAAAATATATTTTAATACTATTTTTTCCCGGAACTGCGATGACCGAATCCCGTCCTGATTTATAAAGAATACGAATATGTGAGAAATCAACATTATTTTTCAAATATTTTGTCTTTCCTCTATTAAGCAAAAACGGAGTTTGTTGAGGATTCCAACTTATACCGTTAATTTTTACATTAGTAGGCCATCCCCAATGTTTATGTTTCCAAATAGCCTTTTCATTAGTAATTAATATTTCGTCACTTCCGTCAATTGTTCCCGTAAAATGGAAAGTTATAGATTTTGAATTATCATTAAGAGTTTTTGGAAATTCCTGCTTTTCGATTTTGCTGTAATTTTTATCTGTTTTTATTTCAGCGCCAAAAGAATTAAGACAGATCATTAATGTTATCTGAGTGGTAATTAAGATAGGTTTGTCGATAAAAGTTTTTAAAAAAAAATTTTAATTTAGCCATTTCAACTCCTTCGGATTCCAATATTAAAAACCGTTTTTCAGATAACCTCTAATTTATGCTCTCATCCAAAGATAACACATGATTTTTAAAGTTCAATAGTTA
>JAQUOK010000030.1 GCA_028717165.1 Victivallaceae bacterium
CAGTCTGGTTCCGACCATACCTGAAGAATATGAGAAACTCGGTAGTTACGCTTTGATCGGGCTGCCGGATGAATATGCAAAACGCTATGTCGCGGAAAGCGAAATGAAAACAGATTATCCGATTATCGTCGGCGGCAAAAATTTCGGCTGCGGTTCAAGCCGTGAACATGCCCCGATAAGCCTTGGCGCGGCCGGCTGTAAAGCGGTTATCGCCAATTCTTTCGCGCGCATATTTTTCCGCAACTGCATCGCGACCGGCGAAGTCTATCCGGTTGAAACGGATACCGAGCTGAATAGGGAGATCAAAACCGGGGACGAAATCGAGATCGATCTCGACCATAAAACCGTTAAAGTCATTGCCAACGGCAAAAACTGCAAAACCAAAGACCTCGGCGCGGTTAAAGCCGTAATCGAAGCAGGCGGAATTTTTGACTATGCCCGCAATTCGGGTATGATCGGTAAAAAATAATTCCCCGTTATCGTATAAGTCCAAACTTGTTTGGCGGCGGGATGTCGGCCGAGCCTCTTGACAGCTCGAAATTTGAGCGCAACTTATTGCGCTTTAATAAATACCGCTCCCGCTACTCTGCACAGGCTGAATTTGAGCGAAGCAAAAGGCAACCGATGTCCGGAAAAAATCAGCGCAGCGTATTTTTTCCGGAGGTTGAGCGTGCGAGTTGTGCGAAAAACATTGCATCTCGACGGCGCCGACAAAAGTCATTGTTTGAGAAAATGGGACTTTTGAGACACTTGGGACTTTGAGGTTAAATTCAAAAGTCTCAACCGTCCCAGAAGTCCCAATCGCTGTCAAGCAGGACTTTTGTTGGCCTCGTCCCCCACTCGTTAGCCCATCACATTTTTGTAAAAAATCTCTTCTCAAAAGAAAATTCCACTTGACAAATTCTGAATTTAGATATAAAATATACTTGTATTTGGGATCCCATGTATACCATAATTTATGTTATGCATACTGGTTGAAACAGATTGTTATCACAGGAATAAACTAAAAATAATAATAATTGATCATGCACCGAGAATCCAATGATAAATCTCAAAACACAAAAAGAAATTGTCTACCTGCGGCTTAAAGAAGACATATTAAATCGGAAGTGGCAGCCAGGCGATAAACTGGTAGAACGAAAAATAGGTAAGGAATTGGGCGTTAGCCGTATGCCTGTCAGAGAGGCCTTTAATCGGTTACACAAAGATGGCCTGGTGGAACACGTGCCCCAGTGGGGAGTTTACGTTAAAAAGCTTAGTAAAAAAGAAATTCTCGAAATGTACGAGGTGCGTGAAATGCTTGATGGTTTGGCAGCGCGTTTGCTTGCTGCCAGGGCCGAAAAAAAAGAAATTGATATTCTTAAAAATATAATAAAAAAAATGGAAAAAGCCCTTGCCTTGGAAAATTTTTCAGATTTGAATAAATTTGATAATGAATTTCATCATTTTATTATATGCGCAAGCAGGAACGAGAAACTTATTGATATTGCATCAATGTGCCAAGTGAGCGTGCATCGCCTTCACAATGCTGAAAACAGCGTTTCCCCGACTCAGGAAAAAAATCTGGACGAACATCGGCAAATATGTAAATGCATTGAATTAAAAGACGAAGAAGAAGCGGAAAAAGTGGCTCGGCAACATTTGAAAAATGCAAAACAAAATGCGGAGAAATGTTTCGGAAAATATAATCCTTAAAATTTCTGAGCAGAATAATTTTTTGCGCCAAATTGTATACATAAGAAACAAATGTTTCATCAAGAAAAGGAAATACGAAAACTAACATTTAAACCGGAGGTTTTGAGAATGAAAAGGAAAGTATTCACACTTATTGAACTTCTCATCGTTATTGCTATTATAGCGATACTTGCCTCAATGCTGTTGCCGGCATTGAATAAAGCAAGGGAAAAAGCAAAAGCCATAAGTTGTACAAATAACCTTAAAAATAATGTTTTGATGCTGTCCTGGTATGCGTCGGATTATGATGAGTATATTCCGATGTATAATACTGCTCTTAGTAACAAAGCTTCCTGGGCAGATACATTGATAGAAGCAGGGACTATAGCTACCGGGCCGGATACGCTGGTTTGTCCAAGTACCCCCACTACCGGTAAGCCATTTCTTACCAACGACATTACCTACAAAATGATCTACGGCACTTGGCTGGAGCCGGGTGAACATTTCCCGTCTATCGCATTCAGCGAATGCGCTGATAAATTTCGCGGGATATCTTTAAAAGCCCTTAAGGGAGCATCAGAATTTATATTATTGAGTGATAGTTACAGTTCTAACACTAGCTATACAAATCAGATATACGTCATAAGACTGACAGAGGTAACCTTGGCTCATGCCAAACATAGCGGTTTCATAAATGCCGGATATGCAGCAGGTAATGTTTCCCAGCTTTTACCGGAAAAATATAAGACTATCGCTAACAAAATGAAGACAGATAATGGCGGTACTGCCAGTGACACAATTTGCTATTGGGATGAACATTTGATTACACGCTCCAAATAAATCGTCATACCGATATAAAATATTGAGATTTTCTGATGCTCTCATTATTTACTGTTCAATTTGCTCATATCAGACAGATTTTATAAAACCCGATAAGGAATCAATAAAGTTAAATTAATATGATAAAAACAATTAGAGAAGCATGTCAATGATTTTCCGATTCATCTAAAACAGAATGTCCGGAGCTTCTTCTTTAATTGTTTTTTAAATAGAGTATAGCAAAATCCAGGAGATCCATATTATGTCTACCCGCCAATTAAAACAAATTGATAATAAAGTTTTAATTATTTTTACAATGGATGTTGAGCTTGCCAGAGAAAAGGGAAAAAAAATGTCAGGTCCCGTATCCGATAAGGCCGGCCGGCGCAGCGTCGAAAATTATCTGACAGTGATTGGCAAATACGGTTATACCCCAACTTTCTTCGTCCACCCTGAATTAACGGAAATCCAAAGAGACTTTTTCTTAAATCTCAGAGACAAAGGGGCCGGGCTTGGTCTCCATTTACATCCCACTAAATTTACCAGGAAAAAGTGCAGCGTTGAAATGGGCGGGCTTTCAGAAAAGCAGCAAAGGGAAATCCTGGGGTTAGCTGTAGATATGTTTGAGCAAAATCTCGGCATAAAACCGCAGCTATTCCGTCCCGGGGCCTTTTCCGCTAATGATTATACTTATAAGGTACTGAATGAACTAGGCTTTAGAGGCGGCAGTATTTCAATACCCGGAAGGATATGGGCAGAGCGTTTCTGCATATGGTCAGGAGCGTATCCCTATCCCCATTTGGCAAATTCAAACATGCGACAGGTGCCCGGTAATCTGCCTTTTGTGGAAATCCCTCTTACCGTCGATTTTTCCCGGCCATTGCGTTTAAATCACCAGGGTTATCACCATTATTTTGATTTGCGTCCGGGCGAGAAAATATATGCCGGAAATACTATTATTCAAAAGGATTTTCAACTGATTCTGGAAAACATAGCGAAACAATTAGTAAAAAACGATCCAATGTTGAAAACAATTGTCATTGACACCCATAATGACCTTGAATATCTTGATCGCGAAACTGAATCCGCCCGGCATCTCCATATTTTATTGGAACATATAGACCCCGTGTTAAAGAAATATGGGCTGGAGCCGCTGGATGCGACGATGGACAAAGCAATAGAGCGTTTTTTAGAAAAAGATAATGAGGGGGAATAATAAAATGAAATATATGCCGGTTCGTGAGCTGCAAATGCCTCAAAAAATCGCAGCAGGCCCTGACAGTATAGAAAAAATCAGCGATTTTGTCATGTCTGAAAAAATAAAGAAAGTAACAATAATTACTGACGAAGGAGTTTGGCGGACAGGAATTACTGACAGGCCCGGAAAACTATTGAAAAAGAACGGAATACATGCAGACCTTGTTCATGATGTCCCGGCGGAACCTGCCGTTGATCAAATTAAGCGGATATTCAATTTGATAAAAGAATTTAAGCCTCAGATGCTCATCGGGATCGGCGGAGGAAGTGTTATTGATACGGTTAAGATTTTAGCTGTCATGCTGACTAATGATACTGCCTTGGAAGACTTGTTAGGGGCGGAGAAAATTCAAAACAAAGGTATTCCCACGTTAGCGATTCCAACAACCGCCGGTACTGGTTCCGAGGTTACTCCCAATGCAATTGTTCTCGTACCAGAAAGCGCTTGTAAACAGGGAATTATAAGCAGGAAAATAATCCCGGATTTTGTTATTCTCGATCCCATAATGACCACTGGCTTACCCCCATTCCTGACCGCCGCGACCGGAATGGATGCTTTCTGTCATGCAATTGAATGTTATATTTCTCTTAAGGCAAATCCTTTGAGCGACTCATTCGCGGTCAGGGCGGTAAACTTAATCTGGAAGAGTATCCGCAAGGTTTATCACGACGGTTCTGATATGAATGCCCGTTTCGACATGCTTCTGGGATCATTTCTGGCAGGTTGGGCTTTGTGTACTTCCGGCGGAACTGCTGTTCATGCCATGTCTTATCCGGTTGGGGGAAAATTCAGAGTCCCGCACGGAGTGTCTAACGCCATTATTCTCCCGCATTTAATGAAGTTTAACATGTATTCTGTTGAACGGCGGCTTGCATCTTTAGCGGCTGGTATGGAGTTATACGGCAATGCGACATCTGAAAGACAAAGGGCTGAACAGATGGTAGAGGATATTCATTTACTTGTTCGCTAACTTAATATCCCGGAAAATTTTAAGGATTATAATATTCCAGTATCTGATATAGATGCGTTGTCCAAGTCTGCTTTTGAAATAAAAAGACTTATAAACAATAACCCTCGGGAAATAACCTTGGAAAACATAAAAAAAATATATGAACAATTATTATAATCAGGTTTAAGTATGTCTATTTTGAAATCCGATATAAAGCTGGCGGAGATAATCAGGAACGAATTATTTCGTCAGCGGAACAGTATTAATCTGATCGCCTCAGAAAATTATGTAAGTCCGTCTGTTATTGAAGCGCAAATAAATTTGTTAACTAACAAATATGCCTGCGGTTATCCTGATCATCGGTACTATGCGGGATGCAGATATATGGATGAAATAGAAAATCTGGCAATAGAAAGAGCTGAAACTTTGTTCAGCGCCGAGCACGCCAACCTGCAGCCTTATTCCGGAGCGCAGGCAAATTTCGCGGTATATTTTTCTTCACTTGAACCGGGAGATACAATACTTGCAATGGACCGGACTCACGGAGGGCATTTAACCCATGGCGACAGTCATAATTTCTCCGGCAGATATTTTGATTTTAATTTCTATGGGCTTGATAAAAAAACAGAACGTATTGACTATCAAAAAGTTTTGGAACTCGCTCTTAAGAAAAAACCGAAACTGATAATAGCCGGATCAAGCAGTTATTCCCGCCTGATCGATTTCAAGATATTCGGTGAAATTGCGGAAAAATCAGGCGCCTGTCTAATGGCGGATATCGCTCATATCGCCGGGATTGTTGCGGCCGGTCTGCATCCCAGCCCTGTAAGTTACTCGGATTTTGTTACGATGAGTACTCATAAGACCTTAAGAGGTCCCAGAGGAGGTATTATCCTTTGTAAAAGGAAATATGCGGATACAATAGATAAAGCCGTTTTCCCGGGTATTCAGGGCGGGCCGCTCATGCAGGTAATTGCCGCTAAGGCGGTTTGTCTTAAAGAAGCATCTTTGCCGGAATTCAAAAAATACCAGAAACAGGTGCTGACCAATGCCCGAATGCTTGCCGGCGCTTTAAAGGAACGCGGTTTTATCCTGGTATCCGGAGGGACAGACAATCATATGATGACTATTGACTTAAGAAATAAAAACGTTACAGCATGTGACGCTGAAAAGATGCTTGAGCATATTGGTATTAATGTCTCCAGATGTTCACTTCCGTTTGATATAATTCAGGAAGGGAAAAACGGGATTCGAATCGGGACTCCGTCTGTTACCAGCCGGGGTATGTCTGAAAAGGATATGAGTTTTATCGCCGGGATAATTTCAATGGCTGTCGAGAATTTCAGCGCAAATAAGAAAAAGGCTGCATTGATGGTCAAAGAACTGTTGAGCCGTTATCCGTTATATCCGGAGCATATATGATGAGAAAACTGGCCATTATAGCCGATGATCTGACGGGAGCAATGGATTCCGGCGTTCAACTGAGTAAAATGGGTTATACCTGCCGGACGGTTATCGATAAAAAGCGGGTAAAAGAAATATTGGAAGAAACGGATGCGGCAATATTCAATACGGAAACCAGAAATGTCAGTCCCGAAATATCCGCTCGGCAACTTGAAGCTGTTATGAAGACAGTAAGAAAATACGGGTTGGAACTTGTATATAAGAAGATAGATTCAACCTTAAGGGGGAATATCGGCAGGGAACTGGAAACAATTCTGCTCCATTCAGAAAAAGAACTGGTTATAGTATCTCCGGCGCTTCCGCGTAGCGGGCGTACAACGAAGAATGGATATCATTTCATAAATAATGTCATATTAACTGACACGGAAATGGCGGAGGACTATTTTTCTCCGATAAGACAAGCCTGTATTCCTGACCTTATCCGCGCCCAGACAAAGATAAAGACCGGCGTAATCGGTTTGCGCGAAATAGAAGCCGGAGAAAAAAATGTCGCTGTTCAGATCGAGACGCTTTATTCCCTGGGATACGGAATAATAGTGGCGGATGCGGTAAAAACAGATCATTTGAAAATTATCGCTGATGCCGTTGCCCGGACAAATATCAATATCCTGTTATGTGGTTCAGCTGGTCTTATTGAAAAATCTGATAATTTCATAAGAAAGGTTTTTCAGGAGGGAAAAGATGATTTTGTAGTTGTTGTATCGGGGAGTCCGTCGGAAACAACGGATATTCAGATAAAGGAGTCCAGAAAGAATAAAAGTATAAAAACAATAATATTGAATACGGATAATATTTTTTCAGCGCGGAAACGAAACAGTGAAATAACCCGGATAGAAAATAAAATAAGGAGCGCCGTAACAAATCATAAAGCGATAATAATAGGCGTACCCGGGGAAAGAAAATCCGGGAAAATCAGGCAAAGCAAAAACGGGGAAGACACTTTTGGGGAAAACAGTACGGCGCTCGGAAATACTCTTGCGGAGCTTTTTTTATTCATCCTGCGTCTCAGAAGGCCTTGCGGAGCGGTTATTGTCGGAGGAGATACTGTATTAAGCCTATGTAAAGCGGTTGGAGCCCATTCCATGGCGATTCAAAAAGAAATAGAGCCCTACGTTCCTCTGGGACTGTTAAAAGGGGGGAGTTTTACCAATATGCCGGTCGTTACCAAAGCAGGAGGACTGGGTACGCCGACTTCGATAGTTGACGCAATTGAATATTTACAAAAGGAATGTTGAAACAGATAATGGATAAGAAACCGATCATAGGAATAAGCATGGGAGATCCGGCCGGTATAGGCCCTGAGATAAGTGTGAAGGCTTTAGTTTGCCGAAAAATATCCGCCATATGTCACCCTGTTGTTGTCGGGGATGCTCAAACTATGGAACAAACGGCAAAAATAAATAATCTGGCTTTAAATATTAAATCAATAGCTGATATCGGCGAAGCAGACTTCAGAGACAAGACGATAAATGTTATTGATCTGAAAAATGTGGACAACAGCTCATTAAAGCTCGGCAAAGTGTCTCCTGCGGCAGGAAAAGCCGCGTTTGAAGCAGTGGAAAAAGTAATCAGCCTTGCGATGAAAAAAGAGATAGACGCCACGGTAACCGCTCCTATAAATAAAGAAGCTCTGAACTTGGCAGGATATCATTATTCAGGACATACGGAGATATATGCCCGCCTGACAAAAACGAAAGATTATGCCATGATGCTTATAGGAAAGGATCTGAGGATAATACATCTGACGACTCACCTTTCTTTAAGACAAGCCTGTGATATGGTCAAAAAAGAAAGAGTTTACAGAATAATAGAACTGGCTCATAACGCAATGTCTTTGTTTAATATAAATAATCCCAGGATAGGGATCGCGGGCCTTAATCCTCATGCCGGTGACGGCGGTTTGTTCGGAGACGAGGAGGTAAAAGAAATAATTCCGGCCATAAAGAAAGCCCGGGAAAAGGGTATAAATGCGGAAGGGCCTTTGCCGCCTGACACGTTATTCGCAAAAGCTAAAAGCGGATATTATGACGTTCTGATTGCAATGTACCATGATCAGGGACATATACCCCTTAAGGCATTGGAGTTTAACTGGAGCAGAAAGACAAATAAATGGCAATACGTAAGCGGCGTTAATATTACGCTGGGACTTCCCATAATCCGCACATCTGTGGATCATGGTACTGCTTTTGACGCTGCCGGAAAAGGCATTGCCGACCCCGGCAGTATGATATCCGCTATAGAGTATGCCGTTTATCTTGCACAAAAAAACGTATAACCAGAAAGAATATAAAAGGAGTATAAATCTTTTATGAAAAAACCTAAAATGATGAGTTCGCGGGAACGCGTCTTGACGGCCCTTAACGGGGGAGAGCCGGACCGGACGCCGTTCTGTGAACAAAATATAGCTCAAAATGTGCTTATGTCCATAACCGGAAGCGATAAGGAGTTAAGCCAAAAAGATATTTCAAAACTCCTCAAAAGAGACAATATCGCCTTTGATCTTACTCCCCCGTTTTTTGCGAAAAAGGAAATATCCGATGACGGCCAGTCCTATTTTACGGAAGGGTTGATTAAAAAGCGTGATGATTTCCCGGCGCTCAACGCGGTTTCGATGAGGCGGAACGCATCGGGCGGGACATAGGTAGAGCTCTGTTCGATGCGTATCCCGCCGCGGCAAATCCGGTCAAGTCAGACTTTATTGCGGTTAAAAGGCGAAAAATACAATTGCCGGCGCTGAAAGTTTCAGCAGAAGACTTGCGCAAGGCGGAAAAAATACTGGAAAAACCATATCCTGACGGAGTGGATTTCACGATGGAAGTTGTCGAGGCTAAAAAAGCGCTTCGGGTGAGCAAGCTGAAAAAAAGCTGTGTCGAAACGGAAATTACCGCCATCGGAATAGGTGAGCTTGCGTTTGTCGGAATGCCGGCCGAATTGTTCATTGAACTGGGCGAACAAATAACTGCCGAATCGCCGTTTGCAACCACTGTCATCAACGATCTTTCTTATACCTGTATCGGCTATATAGCGACAACTGAAGCATATCAGCAGGGAGGTTACGAAGTAGTTTCCAATATTTACGCTCCGGAGGCCGGAAATATCCTGCTGAAGGAAACTATGGATTTATTAAAAAGCCTTTATAAAACGATAAATAATATAAAAGAAGAAAGCAGGACAACATGAATACCATTGTTAATTCATGGTGGTACCACGTAAACCAGGGAAGATAAAATTTTATGGGAAAACAATTAAAAATCGACATTATCGGGATAAGTCCGGGGAATGGTCACCCCCTATTCCTGGGCGGCAATTTTCAACGGTTACGACAAAAACGCCATGGCCGATTGGCCATTTCCGGTCATTCCTCAATATTTCGGTGAAAGAAAACCGGAAGATATCGGAATATGCGATGCGAAAGTAACCCACATCTGGACCCAGGACAGAAAAGCTCTGAACATATAGCACGGGTAATTCCTTTTATTCACCGCTGTTTTTTGAGATATTCGGACGGGGATATTTTGCGATATTTTTTGTAAATACGGGAAAAATAAAACTGATCCTCAAAACCAAGCGTTTGCGCGACTTCCTTTACCGACCGGTCCGGCATATTTCTGAAATATTCGTCGGCTTTTGCCAGTTTCGCCTCAATAAGACTCTGCTTGAAGGTTCTGCCGGTAACGCTTTTGAATAAATGCGATACCGTGGAAACGCTTTTGCCGACTAGTCCGGCGGTTTCGGAAATACTTATATTCCGGTGGATATTCTCTGCGATATGAACCATTATCCGGTTGACGATCAGATTGCCGCGCAAAGCGACAATATCTTTAGTGACGATGTAATCTATGATCACGGAAAAGAGCCCGAGAATGTCCTTGACTTTTTCCGGTTTGAAATACGGCAGTTCGCGGAAAGCCGCCTCGAGTTCGGCAGTACCGACTTTGCGGCTCCACTCTTTCTTCAAGTGGTACGGCATAGTTTCAATCGTCCGGAACTGGCCGATCATCGCGAAACCAACCAGTTGTTTATCCACATATATCGGCGCCAGCGCTTCGTTGATCCCGGCATGGCAGCGGTAACTGATAATTTCCTCTTTTTCGGCGCATTCGTGCCGTTTGGCTTCATCCATGACCAGACATTTTTCTATTCCGTAAACTCGGTGGATCAGCGAGCAGAAATAAGAATCGTCCCGGTTCAGCCCGACTTTCATAACTTTTCCGTTGACGGAATAAAACAGTATCCTGATATCGAAGCTGGAACAGAACTGGTCGAACAACCGCTGTATTTCCGGTCTTAAAATTATTTCCAATGCATGTTTCATAGAATAAACAATACGCCATAATTGCAGAAAAGTCCATGCATTTGCAGAAAATTCTATTCAAACAAGGCGTTTTAGAAACTAAGATATTAGTTGATAAGTTCTAAAATAGTAAAATACGGAGACAAAGCCATGTTGAAGCCAAAAATCGGATTTATCGTTTACGGAGTCCATAAAGACGGTCTGCAGGACCCGATGGGCACACCGTTCATCGATGAAAAAATAGTTAATGATTCCGGGCAGGCTCTGAAAAATGCCGGAATTGAACTGGTAGAATATGAACTGGTTATCGCTTCCAAAGCCAAAGCTAAGGACGCCATGAAAAAAATGCGCGATGACGACAGTATTGACGGGGTAATCCTTTTTTCCGGCACCTGGGTATGGGCCGCGCACCTGGCCGGAGCGGTCAGGGATTATGCCGGAAGCGGCAAGGGCATTCTGCTCTGGACGCATCCCGGTTCGCAGGGCTGGCGTCCGGTCGGTGGATTGGTAATGCACGCCGGACTGCTGGAAATCGGCGTCAAACACAAATTTGTCTACGGCAGCGCCGCCGATCCGGCGGAAGTTGCGAAAATCATCAGTTACTGCAAAGCCGCCCACCTGAAAAATTTCCTGAACATGTCAACCATCGGCACTTTCGGCGGGCGCGGCATGGGACAAACCTGCGGCGTTGCCGATCCTTCGCAATGGATGAAAAAGTTCGGTATCGATATTGATTCCAGGGATACCACCGAATTAATTAAGACCGCGGAAGCGGTAACGGCAGAGGAAATCAAAGCGGTCGAACCGAAGATCGAAAAGTTTTTTGGGGAACTGCCCGAAAAGAATGAAGTAAATGAACGCTCCATTCGGATTTACCTGGCGCTGAAGAAAATCGTTGAAAAAGAAAAATTTGATTTCTACACGATTCAGTCGTTTCCCGGTCTCGGCGATGATTACTCCGCCACCTGTTTCGCGCAAAGCATGATGCTCAACGATGGTTTCGGCACTTCAACCCTCGGCGATTTCAACACTGCACTGAGCGTTCTGCTTTTGACGAAGTTGAGCAATGACCCTGTCTATTACGGTGACTTGCAGCATATTGACAAGGCAACCAAAGAAATCAAGATCATCGGCGACGGCGCGGCGCCTCCGGCATTGGCTTCGGAAATCGGTCCCGCCGGGTTTGCCACACACGGCATCCCGACTGAAGGCGAAGCGGGCGGCCTTTCCGTCAAACTGATCTGCAAAGAAGGCAAAGGTATCCTGGCCAGGATCGGCCGCGTCAACGGCGAGTTCCAGATGATCATCGCCAAATGCAAAATCTCTCTGCCGCCTGCCGATCAGCTCGAAAGCAGGCTGAATGAGTGCGGCATTCCGTTCTGGCCGCATGCTTTTGTCATGGTGGAAGGCGACATTGACAAATTCATCGAAAACTGGACCAGCGAATACGCCTGTCTGGGCTACGGCGAGGATTTGATGCCGGCGCTGATTGACTTTTGTGAAATGACCGGAATTAAAGTAATTCTCCCTTAAACAGGTAACTGCTTATGATACTGAAAGACAAAAAGTACAATCGAAAAGAACTGGAACGCCGCACGGGAAATATTTCTCAGCTCGGCGGCGTTCGCAGTTACGAACTGCGTGAAGGCAGTTCCAAAGGCACCCGGGCGTATGATTTCCGCACCGGTTCGGGGTTTGACTTTACTTTGCTGCCGGATCGTTGCCTGGATATTTCGCTGGCATCCTGGAAGGGGATGAACCTGGTTTATCTGACCCCGAACGGTGAAGTCAACCCGGCATTTTATTCTCCTCAAGACAGCGAATGGCTGCGGAACTTTTTCGGCGGTTTGCTGACGACCTGCGGCTTTACGTATTTCGGCCCGCCCTGTGTGGACGGCGACGAAGCATTGGGCCTGCACGGGCGCGCAACGAACTCTCCCGCCAAAAAAGTTTGCGATCTTTCCGGCTGGGACGGTGATGAATATTTGCTGAAAGTTTCCGGCATAATCGAGGAATGCAGTTTATTCGGTGACAAACTGCGTCTGACCCGTACGGTCAGCGCCGGAATCGGCGAAAAGCGCCTGTTTATCGAAGACTGTGTTGAAAATTTCGGATTCCGGGAATCCCCGTTCAATATTCTTTATCATATCAATCCCGGTTTCCCGTTGCTGGATGAAGGAGCCAAACTGCTTATCAGCGCGGAAAAATGCATTGGCTATGACCTGCGATCCGAAAAAGCGCTTGAAGAGGCCGACAGTTTCAGCGCTCCGCAGAAAGATTTTGAAGAACAGAATTTCTATTATCAAATGCTCGGTGACGAACAAGGTATGGCGCAGGCCGCTTTGGTTAATCCGGTTTTGCAACTGGGCTTGTATCTCAGGTTCCCGGTTGCAGCTATGCCTTGGCTGTCGGAATGGAAAATGCTTGGCGAGAGTGATTATGTAGTTGGTTTAGAGCCGTGCAATACGCTGCTGGACAGCCGCCCGAAACTGCGGGAGCAGGGAATTTTGCCGATGCTGGAGCCGGGAGAGCAACGGAAAATAACGCTTGAGATCGGCGTGCTCGACGGAGCGGAGGAAATAACTGAATTTACGGAGAAAACCGAAAATATAAAAAAATCGGCACGAGGTGAATCATGAATTTACTGCTGAAAGACTACAAACCGAAACGGGTATTGAAAACCTCGGAAAATATCCCGCTGAAGCCGCGCTTCCCGGTGATTGACGCGCATAATCATTTGTTCGCGG